>NZ_QAJQ01000033.1:0-27165 GCF_003852395.1 Pedobacter sp. KBW01 | reverse complement strand
TATCTTCCTACTCGATTTAAGCCCATCCAGGCTTAACTATTTTACCTCTTCTAATCAATGTTATGTTGGCAATAGCCCGATAGGTAATCATCATAAAATTAACTAAATTCGCCGCATAAAAACTGGAGGTAAAGAACGCATATTCTAAAACTGCAAATTTACTCCTACCCGAATACCAAAAAAACTAACTTTCCTGAGATAAATGGGCCATAAAAGAATAACGAATGGATAAAATTAATTTGCTGGTTATTGTAACTGTAATTTCCTTGTTCATTTCACTATTTCTAGCATTTTTTTTGCTTACAGTTAAAACCAAACACAAGACGAGCAATGTGCTGTTTGCTATTTTTCTATTGATAAATGCAACAGATCTTAGTCATCCTTTATTTAATTTATATACTGATGGTCCTTCGAATCTGGGAATGTTCAGGACTACATTTGCTTTCTTACAAATTCCAGTTTTTTATCTGTACGTTTTATCTGTTTGTTATGCTGATTTCAGGTTTAAACCTAAATATTTGCTTCATCTGCTTCCATTTTTCATTGTAAACGCAATTTTATTACCTCGTTTTTATGCTGTAGATGCCGCCGCTAAAATTGATTTTATTGTAAATCGCCAAAGTATGGTTGAAGTGCAATTCAATCATCTTCTTATTCTTATTCAAATAGTGATCTATTTAGCAGCTATTTTTATGCTATTAAGAAAAGCAAAAAAGCTCTATCTGGAAAATAATGCAGGCGACAGTATCAATTCTTATCATTGGCTATTTCAGTTTACAAGCGTACTCACCATTTTATATTTAACTGCCATTTTAAAAAATGCATTTAAATTTTCTGATTATCCCTACATCTCTGAATGGATAAAGATTGGAATATCGGTATTTAGCCTGTTTATGATTTGTTGGTATTTATACAAGGCATTAAATCATCCGGATTTATTCAGAAGTATAGACTCAAAATTAAAATTGGTTTCGGACCTTATTCTGGAAGAAAAAAATAACCAGCAATTAGCCATAGCTGAAGAGGAATACAATGAAGAGTTATTGAAATTGAAGCAGTATATGGCCGAAGAAAAACCATTTCTTAATCCTGCTTTAACCATTCAAGAGGTCTCAAAGCATATTAGAGTTCCTGTTCGCGACTTATCGCTTTTAATTAACCATAAACTGGAACAACATTTTTACGATTTCGTTAATGCTTACCGGATAGAGACTGCCATGGATATTTTAAGGGATGGGACAAAAGGTAAGCTAACTATTCTCGAAATTCTATATGATGTAGGTTTTAATTCAAAATCTTCTTTTAATACGGCTTTTAAAAAACACACTGGCAAAACCCCTACTGTTTATCGTAAGGGTTTGTAAAATAGCGCTTTGTAATTATTTGTACTTGTCTTTTTAATTACCTGTACTTATTTTTTGAAACAAATGCGTTCGACTACGTCTATTCGGTCGCACAGTGTTAACTTCTTTTTCATGTTTGTATCGTCATAATTTTTAACCTAAAAACGATACATGAAAAGGACACTCTATTTACTAACGCTTCTATTAATAGTTTCGGGTTGCCAAACCAGCTATAAAGTTTTATCGAAAAAAAGAGACTATAGCTTTCTAACCGACAGTTTACACCTTGAACAACAATTAGCAAAATACAAGCTTCCGGGGGGCAGCCTTGTTGTTTTTGAAAATTATCAAATGGTGTATTTGAGCCAAGTAGGATTGAAATCAATGAATGCTAAAGAGAAAATAGACGAAAACACTGCCTTTTCTGTAGCATCAATTACAAAACCAATAACGGCACTGCTTTGCCATATACTTGAAGAGAAAGGCTTAATTAATTTAGATGATCCAATAGATCAATATTTAAAACGTTGGCACTTGCCTAAAAGTAAGTTTACGGAGCATAATAGTCCAACCTGGAGGCAATTCTTTAACCATACTTCTGGTACAAATCAAGGCGGATTTGCAGACTATTATGAAGGAGATACCATTCCAACAATTAAACAAAGTCTTTTAGGGCAAATACCAAGATACAATAAGGAAATTGAATTCTTGTTTACACCTGGAAGCAGTTTTGAATACAGTGGCGGCGGTTATGTAATTGTACAAATGGCATTAGAAGATACCTTGAATAAATCTATTGCAGAACTTGCAGCAGAATACCTTTTTTCGCCTCTTGGTTTAAAAAACACCACAATGAGACAGCCTAACCAAACCGGATTTTTGACTAATGTTGCTTCAGTTCACGATAAAGATGGAAAAGTGATTAAAAAAGGCCTGCCAATTACACCGCAAGTTGGAGCATCTGGAGTATGGTCTACCCCAACAGATTTAGCTAAACTTACCATTGAGATACAAAATGCCTTGCGCAATAAAAACAACAAAGTAATTTCTCATCGTATAGCTAAAAAAGTAACCGCAGTAAGCGCTTTGAAAAATGCTGTTGGTGGTTGGGCTTATGGATGGCAAAAGTCTGTTGGTTACAACAACTACGATTGGTTTATGTGTAGTGGCTCTAATACTGGAGTTGGTGGTAGTATTTTTGCTACGATGACAGATGGGAATGGCTTTGTAATTCTTGCGAATGGCGAAAAACCTAATCGTATTCCTGTGATCAACCAAGTGCGGATAAAGCTGTTGACGTTGATGAACTGGAACAAAAAAGTACCTCATGAAAACATTCAGGAAATACCTTCGAGTTTAAAAAAGCAACTGATCGGAACTTATGATGATTTCCTTTATGGGCAGGGAATGGATATCAAAATTGTAGAAAAGAATAACCGTCTTTATGTTGAATCTCCATTTTTGGAAATCTTTAAGGGGAAGAATGAAAATGAGTTGCTGTATCTGAAAAATGGATTATTTAAAATTGTAGATTATCCCAACCTGTTAAAATTCGATTTCAGCAATGGAAAACTAAATGCTGTAGTATTAACAAGAGATCAGTTAGCTATTCAAATCCCAATAATAATTAAAGAAAAATAACATCAACATATCGAACGCTAGATTGCAAGGTGTTGTAATTCAGTAGTTTGTGATTACTCGTACTTGTTTTTTCAAACAAATGCGTTCGACTACGTCTATTCGGTCGCACAGTGTTAACTTCTTTTTCATGTTTGTATCGTCATAATTTTTAACCTAAAAACGATACCATGAAAAGTACGCTTTATTTACTCATCCTTCTCTTAACAGTTTCGAGTTGTCAAATAAACAAAAGAGTATTGTCTACAAAAAGAGACCTTAGCTTTCTTACAGACAGTTTAAATGTTGAACAACAATTAGTAAAACACAAGCTTCCAGGGTTTAGTGTTGTTGTTTTTGAAAACTACAAAATCGTTTATACTAATCAATTTGGAGTAAAATCAACAGATTCAAAAGAAAAAATAGATGGAAACACTGCTTTCTCTACAGCATCTATTTCAAAACCAATTACCGCATTGCTTTGCTACGTGCTTGAAGAGAAAGGACTGATCAATTTAGATGAACCAATAGATAAATCCTTAAAACGTTGGCATTTGCCAAAAAGTAAGTTTACGGAGAACAACAGCCCAACCTGGAGACAATTTCTTAATCATACAGCCGGCACAACTCAAGAGGGATTTGCAGACTATTATGAAGGAGATACCATTCCAACGCTAAAACAAAGTCTTTTAGGTCAGATACCGAGATACAATAAAGAAATTGATTTCTTATTCACTCCAGGAACCGATTGGCAATACAGTGGTGGCGGATATGTAATTATCCAAATGGCATTAGAGGATACCTTGAATAAATCTATCGCCGAGCTTGCAGCAAGATATATTTTTTCGCCACTTGGCTTAAAAAACACCACAATGATACAGCCAAATGAAAAGGGATTCCTAACTAACGTGGCGCTTGTTCATGATGAAGAAGGAAAAGTAATCAGAAATGGTTTGCCAATCACGCCTCAAGTTGGGCCATCTGGCTTATGGTCTACGCCAACAGATTTAGCTAAAATTGCTATTGAAATACAAAATGCTTTACGCAATAAAAACAACAAGGTGATCTCTCATGATATTGCCAAAAAAATAACAGCAGTAAGCGCTTTAAAAAATGCTGTGGGTGGATGGAGTTACGGATGGCAAAAATCTTTTGGTTACAACAACTACGATTGGTTTTCTTGTAATGGTTCCAATACTGGAGTTGGGGGCAATGTTTTGGCGTCTATGACAGATGGTAACGGTATTGTATATCTGGCCAATGGCGAAAAACCTAATCGTTTTCCAGTGATGAATAATACCAGGATAAAGATACTTACACTAATGGGCTGGAATAAAAAAATCAATGAAGACATTCAGGAAATACCTATGAGTTTAAAAAAACAACTGATAGGAACTTATAACGATTTCTTATATGGACAGGGAATGGAAACCAAAATTGTAGAAAAGAATAATCGTCTTTATGTTGAGTCTCTTCTTTTGGATTTTCTTAAAGGAAAAAATGAGAATGAGTTACTATATCTAAAAAATGGATTATTTAAAATTGTAGATTATCCCAACCTATTAAAATTTGATTTCAGCAATGGAAAACTAAATGCTGTAGTATTAACAAGAGATCAGTTAGCTATTCAAATCCTAATAATAAATAAAGAAAAATAACATCAACACATCGAACGCTACATTGCAAGGTGTTGTAGTGCAGTGGTTTGTAATTACTCGTACTTGTTTTTTTAAACAAATGCGTTCGACTACGTTTATTCGGTCGCATAGCGCCAGTTTCTTCCTCATGTTTGCATAGAAATAATTTTTAATATAAAATTCGATATCATGAAAACTTCATTAAAACTCTTAGCCACTCTATTATTCATCAGTAACTTTTCTTTTGGACAAGATATTTCTAAAAAGATTGATTCCATCATAAAGGATAATTATCAAAAAAATCCAAACGTTGGTATTAGCGTTGGCTTTATCCAAAATGAGGAAGCATACTATACCGCCTATGGTAATTTGAACGCGACCAGTCAAACGAAAATCGATAAGCATTCGATCTTCGAAATTGCATCGATCACTAAAATTTTAACTTCAAATTTAATAGCACAAGCAGTTGTGGAGCATAAAATAAAAACCGATGATTTTATCGATGGCTTCCTTCCTAAGGGCTATGTGTTACATCAAAATCTTAAAAACAAGATCAAAATTTCAGACCTGGGCTCTCATCAATCTGGTTTGCCTGATATCGATTTTGTGAAATTAATAGCGTTAAATCCACAACAGCCTGTAAGTAATGTAACTGAAGAAACATTGACCACTATCATCAATAACTGTACAGAACTAAAAGATTATGGTAAATTTCGTTATTCTACAATTGGCTATACTTTGCTTGGACAAATATTAGAAACAATATATGGCAAGAGTTATGATCAAATTATTAGAGAGAAAATATTCCAACCGTTAAAAATGACAAGTACATTGACCAAAGATTTCAATGTAAAAAACATAACGACAGCTCACAATCCAGAAGGTGGCATTCAGGAATTCTTCAACTGGAATGTTACCGCACCTGCCGGATTGGTAAAATCTAACGCTGTTGATATGGTTACCTATTTAAAAGCAGTTTTGAATAAAGAAACTGCAGTAGGTAAAGCATCCATCATTGCAGAAAAAATCTACTATAAAGATGACAAAAGAGAAATGGGATTTGGTTTTAATATGATAGTGGATGATCAAAATACCGTTTACCTAAAATCTGGAGATTCTATGGGACAATCTTCAATTATATTTTACAATAGGGCTAAAAACTGGGGTGTCATTATCCTACTAGATCAAAGAAACTCAAAAATGAGACAGGATTTGCTGGATAAAATTTATAATACTGTTTTAAAATAGGTAAAGCATTTAGTTTGCCCACAAGTATAAAAGAACAGCGTAAAATTTTCAGTTGATTTCTCTTTTGTAGTGTGTTTATTTGTAAGCGCCTGTGTAAAGGGGGTTAAAGTCATAGCGAGAGTTGTGGCTTTTTTTATTTACATGCACTCAAATCCAATTAAACTTTCTGCGTTTGCAGCCGTCCAAATTGTACACACAGCATAAAGCTTGATTTATTATTTACTTAAAATTTAGGTTATGAAAAAGATTGTAAATGCGTTGCTCTTATTGGTTATGGTTGTGAATTTTAGTGCCTGCGTGGTGCATACCAGAGGGCCAAGAGGAGAATGGGTGCGCGGGCACTACGTAATCGGTCCTCATGGCGGCCGCTATTGGGTGCATGGCCATTACCGTTAATAGGGGGCTGGAGGATTGAATGATTGAGTTTTGGATGAAAGAATGGTTAACTGTTCAATCATTCAAAATTCAATCATTTTTTATTTGCCTTAATTATCTTACTTCTTAATGTTAAAAAAATCATCATTAAGTAATTAAGAACATTAAGCGTTTTTAGCGATATTCCAAATACATTCAATCATTCAAAACTCGGTGATTCTCTCTCAAAACTCATGTTTAAAAAACGTTTACGTAACGATTGTGATTTTTGAATAAGATTACAGGAATAAAATAATACATTAGCAGCATCAATCTTATTTAATATATGCAGGAAGAAATTCTTTTACAGATAAGCGGAAAAATTAAAGAACGTCGTAAAGAACTTGGCATTACCGTGCAGGAACTTGCCGATAAGGCATCGGTAAGCAAAGGACTTATTTCGCAGATCGAGAATAGCCGTACCATACCATCATTAATGGTGTTAATGGATATTATTAAAAGCCTGCAGATTGATTTGAACAGCTTTTTTAAAGATATCAATTTCCATAAAAAAGATGCGCCCGTTCTGGTGAAGCGAAAAGACCAGTATCAGCAATTTGAAAAAGAGCAGGCCATGGGTTTTAACTACTCACGTATCCTGACCAAAAACATTAAATTTTCTACGGCCGATTTTGTATTGCTCGAGCTGGAGGTAAATGCGCACCGCCCAATGGTTAAAACCGAAGCCTTTGAATTTAAGTACATGATTGAAGGCAAGGTAGAGTACCAGTTCTCTAAAAAGAAAATTGTACTCGAAAAAGGCGATTCGATGCTTTTCGATGGCAGACTCTCACATACTCCTGTTAATATTGGCGATGGGAAGGCATTAATGCTCGTAATTTATTTTTTTGAGTAAAAAAACGATAAACAATGTTTATTAATACTTAACAAATTTTTACCTTCATGTTTATAAACACAAATAATATAAACAAATGAACATGAAGAAAATTTTATTGGCTGCATTAGTGCTGCTGTGCACATCCCTTTCGGTTGTGGCACAATCAAAAAAAGTTAAACACGTTGTTTTAATTGGTTGCGATGGTTTTGGTGCATATGCACTGAAGGAAGCCAAAATGCCAAATCTTAAAGCATTAATGAGCAGCGGCTCGTGGACCGATAAGGCCCGTTGCGTGTTGCCCTCTTCGAGTGCCGTAAACTGGGCTTCGCTGTTAATGGGAGCCGGACCTACCGAGCATGGTTATACCGAATGGGACAGCAAAGTGCCCGAAATCCCCTCAGCAACCAAAACAGCCTATGGTATATTTCCAACCATATTCAGCGTAGTCAGAGATCAGAAAAAAGAAGCTAAAACAGCTGTGGTTTACAGTTGGGGTGGTATTGGCTATCTTTTCGAAAAAGAGGCTGTTAATATTGTAGTTAATGGAAACGATAAAGACGATTTTTGTACCGACACTGCTGCGACTATTATCAGGAAAGAAAAACCTTATTTTACCTTTTTGCATTTAGATGAGCCTGACCATACCGGTCATGCTATTGGGCACCGTACACCTGAGTATTATAAACAACTGGAACTGGTAGACCAACGTATCGGTAAAATTGTACAGGCCGTTAAAGATGCCGGGATAGCAGACGAAACCATCATATTGGTTACGGCAGATCATGGCGGCACAGGCAAAGGCCACGGCGGTAAATCGTTAGATGAGATTCAGATCCCGTGGGTTATTGCGGGGCCGGGGGTGCGTAAAAACCACGAACTTAAGGATGTGATTATTACTTACGATACAGCTGCTACTTTAGCCTGGATAATGGGACTGCAGCAGCCACAAAGTTGGCGGGGCAAACCAGTGCAGGAAGCATTTACAAAATAGTACCTGCTTTGGCTGGTATAAACTTAACAATTTGATAACTTAACTTTTGTTTACAAATAATAAACTATGTTTACTATTGCGATGTTAAATACAAAAGTTTATGGCTATCAGGTTAAAAGCGTTAAACAACGCAGGCACAATCGTTAAAAACAGGTATTATGCCGTTAATAAAATTCAGCAGGCTCAAATTACTAAACTCGGCAGTTAAAATGAGTCTGCTGCATGTTGCCCGCAAAAAAGCACTTAACTGGCCTTATTGGTTAATTACTGTGCTTGGTGGTATTGCTGCCTTTGGTTGCTATACCAGTATGTATGCTTTCAGAAAAGCCTTTGCTTCTGCCACTTTTGAGCATCAGGAATTTCTGCATGTCGATTATAAAGTATGGCTGGTGGTTGCGCAAATGGTGGGGTACACGCTCAGCAAGTTTTATGGCATACGCTTTATTTCCGAATCGGGTAAAAATAACCGGGCGCGAAGTATTATCCTGCTTATAGTTTTTTCGTGGCTGGCCTTACTGGGCTTTGCATGTGTACCTGCTCCTTACAATATCGCTTTCCTTTTGCTTAATGGTTTTCCGTTGGGTATGATCTGGGGTTTGGTATTTAGCTATTTAGAAGGCCGTAAAACCACCGAGTTTATGGGCGCATTAATGTCTATCAGTTTAATATTTGCTTCTGGCTTTGTTAAAACGGTGGCGCGTACCTTAATGTCGGTTGCAGGTGTGAGCGATAACTGGATGCCTTTTCTTACCGGACTTGTTTTTCTGTTGCCGCTCTTCTTCTTTGTTTTTTGTTTAGAAGTAATGCCGCCACCATCAAAAGAAGATAAGCTATTGCGTACCGAACGGGTGCCTATGAATGCAAAACAGCGTGCTAAATTTATAACTGCTTTTTTGCCGGGCATCGTACTCACCATTATTATTTATGTGCTGCTTACCTGTATCCGCGATATGCGCGATAATTTTGAGGTAGAGATATGGAATGGTTTGGGTATTCATGATAATCATATTTATACTCAAATCGATACCCTGATTTCGGTAGTGGTATTGGTTATGATTGGACTGCTGATTCTGATTAAAGATAACCTTAAAGCTTTTACTGTTATCCATGTAATGATTATAGCAGGCTGTTTGCTAATTGGCTTTAGTACCTTTCTTTTTGATAAGGGATATGTTGGGCCTGTAAGCTGGATGGCTTTATTGGGTATGGGACTTTATATGGCTTATATCCCTTATAATGCCATTTTCTTTGAGCGGATGATTGCCAATTTCCATTATAAGAGCAACATTGGTTTTATTATGTACGTGGCCGATTCTATTGGCTATGTAGGTAGTTTTTCGGTGTTAATGCTGCATGAATTTGGCGAAACCAATGTAAGCTGGATGCATTTCTTTAAGCAGTGCTTAATTGCCGTGCCGCTTATTGGCGGTGTGTGTAGTGTGCTTTCGCTAATTTATTTCAGGCGAAAAACCTTGATGACGAATAAAAAACAGCAACACCTGCCAGCTAAACAGGCATGGAGTGGCGTTTCAGAATAACGATTAATTTAAATTTGTGCCCATTGGAAATTAAAACCAGCGAGGCACCTGAATAATAATTCAATGACAGATAAACATTTCGATCTTATTGTAGTTGGTGGTGGCATATTGGGTACTTTCCATGCTTACCATGCACTGCTTATGGGTAAAACAGTATTGCAGTTAGAAAAAGATAATTATCCGGTAGGTGCTACCGTGCGCAACTTTGGTCAGGTGGTACCATCAGGTATGGAGGCCGAGTGGTTTGAGTATGGTGTGGCCGGATTGGAAATCTACAAATCTATCCAGCAGGAATTTGATATTTCAGTTCGTAATAACGGCAGTGTTTATATTGCATCCGATGCTGATGAGCAAACCTTAATACACGAATTAAAAGCACATTACGACACTTTAGGTTACGAAACAGAGTTGCTTGGGCAGGCTGCCATCTTAAATAAATATCCGGCCATTAAATCTTCATATGCAAAAGAAGCCATATTTTTCCCCCAGGAAATTAGCGTGGAACCCGAACTGATGATTTACCGCTTGCAGCAGTACATGCAAACTAAGTTTAAGAATTATCAGCTACAGTACAACAGCCCTGTAACTGCGTGCCAACGCAAGGGCAGCGGGGTAGAGGTGGGCTTAAAAAACAACAGCGTACTTTTTACAGGCGACAAAGCCGTAATCTGTAATGGTTACGAGTTTAAGCTGCTTTATCCTGAGTTGTTTAGCGAAAGTGGTATTGTGGTAAGTAAACTGCAGATGATGCGCACGGTGCCTATGGCTGATGTACAGCTGTCGGGAAATATTTTAACGGGCTTAACTACCCGCAGGTATGAAAGTTTTGAGCATTACTGCCCTTCTTTCCAATCTATTAAAACACCAGAACATTACGAAGAACTTAAAAAATGGGGTATCCATATCTTGTTTAAACAGGCGGCAGATAGCAGCATTATTATCGGCGATTCGCACGTTTATGCAGATGTAAACCATTTTGATGACCTGGGTTTTGATCTCAGTCATCACATTAACGAATTAATGCTCGAAGAAGCAGCGCGCATTGTTGATTTTGATGTGCGTAAGCTGCAAACTACCTGGGCTGGCTTTTATCCGCAACACGCAACTAAACATATTGTAACCTACGATTTGGATGATTGTATCCATATCCGCACTGCTATTGGTGGCAAAGGTATGACCGCGAGCGCGGGTTATGCAGCCGAAAGCATTAAGAATATATTTAGTTAACAAATACTAAACAAAATAGTGGTATTTTGTTAACTAAAAGTTGGTATTAGGCTAACATGCACGTCTTAATATTGCATCTGTAAACCTTAAAAATTTTATAGATGAAACATCTCTACAAGATGAAGATGTGCATGGTAGCTTTGCTGCTGCTATGCATCACGCCTTATTTTACATGGGCGCAAACAAAAATAGCAGGTCTGGTTAAAGACGATGCACAACAACCTATTCCCGGTGTAAGTGTGCTGGTAAAGGGCAGCAAAAAAGCCACTTCTACCGATCTTTCAGGTCGCTTTACCATTGATGCCAAAAGCGGCGAAACTTTAGTGTTTAGCGCTGTTGGCTTTCTTCAGCAAGAAGTTGAGGTTAGCGGAACCAATCTTACCGTAGCCTTAAAAACAGACTCGAAAAACTTAAATGAAGTGGTGGTTACCGCTCTTGGTATCCGTAAAGAAAAACGTAACCTGGGTTACGCCATTCAGGAAGTAAAAGGCGCCGATTTGGTAAAGGCCAGGGAAGCCAATCCGGTAAACGGTTTGGTGGGTAAGGTTGCCGGTTTAACTGTTGGTGTATCTTCCGAACTTTTGGGACGTTCGTCGCTATACCTGCGAGGTAACAACGTAAACCTGGTGGTGGTAGATGGGGTGCCAATTAATTCGGATACCTGGAATATCAACCCCGATGATATTGATACCTATACCATACTAAAAGGCCCTGCAGCTGCGGCGCTTTATGGTTATCAGGCCTATAATGGTGCTTTATTAATTACCACTAAAAAAGGAAAACTGAACGATAAAGGCTTTGTGGTAGAATTAAATTCGAGCACACAGTTCAACAAGGGTTTTATCGCTTTACCTAAAAGCCAGGATGAGTACGGCCCGGGCGAGCATAGTGCCTATGCTTTTGGCGATGGAAAAGGCGGTGGCTTAAACGATGGCGATTACGATATCTGGGGACCAAAATTTGAAGGTCAGCTTATTCCGCAGTACGATAGCCCAATTGTAAACGGTGTGCGCCAGGGTACGCCATGGGTGGCCCGCGGAAAAGACAACTTAAAGCGTTTTATCCAAACCGGACTGCTTTCGGCCAATAACATTGCGCTATCTTCGGCTACCGATAAATACAATTTAAGGGTATCGGTTTCCAATAACTACCAAAAAGGCATTATCCCGAATACCCAGCTCAACATTAATAACTTTAATGTGAGCGGTACCTATAACATCAGCCCTAAACTAAAGGCCGAAGCTTTTATCAATTACAGTCGCCAGTTTTCTGATAATATTCCAGATGTAAACTACGGCCCGAACAGTGTAATTTATAATATGACACTTTGGGGTGGTGCCGACTGGAATATCGATGATATGAAAAATTACTGGCAAACCGGTAAAGAAGGTATCCAATCTATTTATGCCGAGTACCAGCGTTACCATAACCCTTATTTCATGTCGTACGAGTGGTTGCGTGGCCATAAAAAGAACGATATTAACGGTTATGCATCATTAAACTATAACCTGGTTAAAGGTTTGGATGTGATGTTAAAAACACAGATTTCTACTTACGACCAGCTGAGAACAGAGAAAATGCCATTTTCGGCACACCCTTATGGTCGCGAAGAAGGTTTGGGCGATTACCGCGAAGACCGTAGAAGCATGTTCGAGAATAATACCCAGCTACTTTTAAAATACAATAAAAACGTTGGGGATCTGTTCGAAATCAGTGCCTTTGGTGGTAGTAATGCGCGTAACTTCAGTTACAACTCTAGCTTTACTACAACCGATTATCTGAACGTACCTAACGTTTACAATTTCTCTAACTCTAAAAACCCGGTAAAGGCATTTAACTTTAATTCGAAAATGCTCGTATTAAGTGCTTTTTATTCAGTGGATATCAGCTTTAAAAAGTACCTGAATATTAACACCACGGGCCGTATCGATAAAAACTCTGCTTTGCCAATGGGCAATAATTCGGCATTCTACCCTTCAGTTTCTTTAAGTTCGGTGGTATCTGATTATGTGAAAATGCCTGCTTTTATTTCTTTTGCAAAAGTAAGGGCATCGTATGCTAACGTTAAAGATCCGGGTTTAGGTACTTTAGAATATATTGGTGCAACACCATTGCAAACATATCCTTTGGGTTATGGTGCCGAATACACCTCGTCATATGGCGGTCCGGGTTATGGCATGTCTTCTCCATATAGCGTTAGACCAACTTTTAACAACCAAACCGGTGCTTTTTATACCGATAACCTGATCGATTTAAATGCAGTAAAAGCGCAAAGCCGTACCAATTACGAAGGTGGTATCGACCTTAAGTTTTTAAAGAATAGGTTAGGTTTTGAAGCCACTTATTTCCGTTATATCGACGGGCCAAAAATCATCAGGCAAAACATTTCGCCTGCTACAGGTTACCAAACCAATACCATTAATGGCCGTAAAACACAAAACAGTGGGGTGGAGTTAAGTTTATCTGGCTCACCGGTGCTTACCGATAAATTTGGATGGGATGTGTTGGTAAACTGGTCTACCTATAAACAGATTTATAAAGAACTTGCCCCTGGCGAAACTTCGGTTGATCAGTTCTTCAAAGCAGGCGACCGTATCGATAATATTTATGGTTCGGTGCTGGCTAAATCTCCAAGCGGGCAGGTAATCCACACGTCGAGTGGTACCCCTATTTCTTTACCGGTTAACCAGTTGCTGGGCCATGCCGATCCAAACTGGGTGTGGAGCATCAGCAATAAATTCAGGTATCAGAATTTCTCTTTCAGCTTTCAGTTAGATGGAAAAGTAGGAGGCGTAATGCAGGATTATGTGCGGTTGAAATCTTTTCAGGGTGGTCGCCAGATCGAAACCATTCAGGGTAAAATGGGCGAAGCCAGATATCAGGATTATGTACGGGTAAACGATCCGAATTATAAAGGTACCTGGGTAGGTGATGGTGTGGTTGTAGCCAACGGAGCCAAAATTAATTTCGATCCGGTTACAGGTGTAATTACCAATTACAATCAGCTTACTTTTGCACCGAATGCTACCCCTCAATTGCTGCAGGATTACCTGGGTGTTTTTTATGGCGCTAAGGAAAATACCATGATGAGCCGTACTTATGCCAAATTGCGTGAGGTAACCTTCGGTTATCAGCTGCCTAAAAAGTTATTGGCCAATACTTTTATCCGCTCGGCCAATATATCGGTAGTAGGGCGTAACCTGCTTTATTTTATTAATTCTACCTATAATGATGTGGATGTAGATCAGTATTCGGGCAGAGAAGGCACTTCTACACTGCAAACACCAACTACACGTAGTGTTGGTTTTAACCTGAATGTTACTTTCTAGTCATTAAAAAATATAAGATCATGAAATCAATATATCGCATACTGTTTCTTTTCATCGCAATGGCAGCAGCCACAGGATGTAAAAAAACATTCGAAGAAAATTTTAATAACCCCAATCAGGCCGAGCATGTTCCGCCAAACTTATTAATTAACGGCATTTTGTACAATATGTACGAAGCCCCGTTTTCGGGCTCCGAGCGCTGGAACCAATATACCGCGGCAAATTATTTCTATTATGCCACCAACAATTACGACTGGACAGGTGCATCGTTGGATTATACTACTTTAAAAAACGTAGTTAAAATGGAAGAAGAAGCCAATCGATTAGGTGGCGAGGTAGCCAAACCTTACCTGGCGCTGGCCAAATTCTTTAAAGCTTATTTCTTTATTAAGATGAGCTTAAAGGTAGGCGATTTACCAATGACCGATGCTTTAAAAGGTTTCGCTAACCTTACCCCGAAATACGATACACAAAAGGATATCTTTAAACAATCGATCAGTTGGTTAGATCAGGCCAATACCGATTTAACTGCATTGATTGCTGCCGGAAACAAAGAGCTAAAAGGCGATATTTATCTCAAAAACGATTTGCTGGCCTGGCAGAAAGTGGTAAATACCTTTAGGTTAAGAACGTTGATTCAGTTGAGCAGCCGGGCTGATGATGCTGATTTGCAGGTAAAACAACAGTTTGCCACAATTCTGGGTAATGCTGTCAAATATCCGGTAATGGAGAGCATGGCCGATAACCTGCAATTTGTATACAACGAGAGTTTTAACAAGTACCCGAACAACAAAGATAACTTTGGTAACGATGCCCTACGTTATAACATGGCAGGTACTTATTTAAATACGCTTTCGCAATTGAAAGACCCGCGGGCTTACATGGTGGCAGAGCCTGCCAGGGGTATTGCCGAAGCCAATGGTTATGCGCTTACCGATTACCGCAATTTTGTTGGCGCCAGTACCGGCGAAGACCAGGGGGTGATGCTGGATAAGGTGCAGAAAGGTTTGTATTCATTAATTGGCCGTTACCGTTATTACAGTGGTTATACCGCCGAAAATACTTTCATTATTTCGTATCCTGAGTTATGTTTTATCAAAGCCGAAGGCATAAACCGCGGCTGGGCTACCGGCGATGCGGAAAGCTGGTATAAAAAAGGAATCCAGGCATCTATTGCTTTTTATGGTGTACACGATGGCAGCAATACGGTAACCTTTTTGAAAAAAGATGGTAAACTGGGTGAATTTGAAACCTATGCTGTTAACTTCACTTTTGAAACTGATTATTATGCTCAAACAGCTGTTAAATATGATGGCAATACGGTTAAAGGTTTAACGCAAATCCTTACGCAGAAATACCTTGCTTATTTCCGTAATTCTGGTTTCGAAGCTTACTATCAATACCGCCGAACAGGAGTGCCCGAATTTCAGGTGGGGCCAGGTATTGGTAATAGCCAGCGGATACCGAAACGTTTTCAATACCCCAACATTGAGCGTACCACCAATGGCGAAAACTTAAACCAGGCTTTGAGCCGCCAATATAATGGCGTTGATGATATTAATTTAGCTCCATGGATTGTAAAGTAATTTTAATTAACTGTTTGGTAATCAGTTTAAAATAACTAAAATGGCCTTTCGTTATTTAAGAAAGGCCATTTTGTTTAATAATATTTGAAATATTTGTTGCATAAATCATATTAAAGCGCTAATATTGCACTCCCAAAACAAACAAGCAGATATTTGCTGCAAAGCTTAAAGAAAGTTGTTTTTTGGATAGCCAGATTCCTTCTTAGCTCAGCTGGTTAGAGCATCTGACTGTTAATCAGAGGGTCGCTGGTTCGAGCCCAGCAGAGGGAGCCAGAGTGGGCAAGCACGTTTTACGGTCGCTTGCCCTTCTTTTTTTACCTTCTATCTCATTGTTAATCAGGTAGATCATTTGATGCATCGCGCTCCTCTTTGCGGTTCGATGTTGCAATTCTTCAAATGTGAATTTCTCAGGGAACATCGAACCAATAATTTTTATTTTTTTTTGCATAACTTTTTGATTTACAGTAAGCTGTGTGAATTTCTGCGAGTTTTTCAATTGCATCATCAAGTTATCCATTTAGTTCCTCCAGTGATATAGTATTATTGGATACTTGACCTAAACGGGACTCCATCTAGCATTCATGTAGTTAAATTTTGTATGCCCCCCGAACCAATGCGATTTCATCAGGAAAAAAATACCGGGTACGGTTTTTTACAATCAGAAATCTTTTATTCAGCCTGCTAGAAATCTTCTTGCTTCTTAGTGGTCAATAAGATAGTTCTAGAAAAACGGGGAAACTTACATTATAAATACGGGAAATTCCCCATAGTCTGCCTGCCGATAAGCCGATACATTTGATCCATACATTAAGCAAAAATCATTGTCATGAAAAATAATGTTCTGCCTAGGGCCTTAGGCCCTTAAATAGGGAAATCCAATAAAATCTGGCAACTAAAAATTTAAACAACTTAATTCAATCAAAATGAACTCTTGCTCAATTGCCTTTTCGGTGGCGCTTGCATTAATCGTCATCCTTTTTTTATCGCTTAATAGCCGGCTTCTAGCCGCCTTAAAAGACATGAGTGTCTTGACAAGCGACCAGCGTTCCTACAGCCTTGCAAAGACTACGCTGTTTTTCTGGACGGTGCTTGTCCTGCTTTCTATATGTTATTTAGGTATCGTTCTGGGCAAAGTCCCTGAGCTCAACGAAGGTGTTTTAGCCCTGCTTGGAATCGCTGCTGGCACTACAGCAACAGCAGCCACCATCGACTCTTTACAGAGTCAGGATCCAAAGATTGCACGCATCCAGGACACTTCGGAAACCGAAAATTTCTTTTTAGATATCCTTTCAGATAAAGACGGGATCAGTACTACAAGACTGCAGACCTTTATTTTCAACATCATTTACGGCTGCTATTTTATATCGGTAGTTATCAGCGATGAAAAGCTATTTCTTTTTCCCGCCAAAACACTTATGCTTCTTGGTATTAGTTCCGGTGCATATGCAGTGTTAAAAGTCACAGAAAACCGCCCTGTCACAAAATAGATCTCAGGGAGCAAAACTGATATAATTGCTCAAAGAAAAAAATAAATCAATCTAAAATCAAACACTAAACTAAAACAAGATGAAAGTTCAGAAAAAAACGAATCCGCTAGTCGAAATTCAACTGGCAGAAATGGGTCAGATCAGTTTGTCAATAGCAATAGGCAATGCACAAATCGGTGGAAACCAAGTGAAATTTACCGATTCAGACCAAATCTTCCACAAAGGAGATGTTAATAACCTGGCCCTTGGTGAGGTTGACAGTCTCCGTGGAAGAACTTTGGAGATTATCACCAATGTGCTGGACATCAACCCTGGAACCAATAACATTATCGTCACCGATTATTTTTCTGGAGGTTCGCCCGGTCAAATCGTCACCACAGATACCGTATCAAATAGCGGGGACATCTGCTCGATTACCGCAACTTATAGGTTTAAATAGAAATCACATGAAAAAGATACTCCTGTTTACATTTACCTGCCTGGCGTTTTACGCGAATGCGCAGGTCAAAATGAATGACCTCATCATTCCCGATGCGCCCGGATTAATCTTGGGAGATAAAGCCCCCTCAATGGTAAGCAAACCTTCCACACCAAGGGCATTCAGCGCAAGCTTAATGACCCTTGCTGAAGGTGGGGCGGTCGAGGTTTCACCATACTGGCTCAGTAATAAACCCAATTATACCTATAAAGATTTCATCACCGAAAAATTTCCTTTTTTGCAGACACTGACTTTTTCAGTAGCCACATATAAGGAAAAAAATACTTTTGGATTTGCCCCTGGTTTACGTGTTCAGCTGCTGCGGCTTTATAGTGAGCGTAGCCGCGAAAATCTTCAAAAGAAAGCAGCGGATCTTGTGTCGCTATTGAGTCAGGGAACAACAATAAATCTGGATTCCATCAATAAAGCAAACGAGGCGCTGGATGAAGCTTCCCAGCAGGGACTCCTTGTTGTAGAGTTTGCAGCCGCAGTGCTTGGCAAATCAACAGAAGGTTACCTTAAGGATTTGGACTTTAACAAATCCGGCACCTGGTTAAATATCAAATGGCAGCCTGCAAAATTCCCGGTTGGCCTTGTCGGGCTGGCAAGATATTCATGGAAAAACAATACCTCCAGCCAGGACAGCTCAGCTTTGGATTTTGGTGCAGGCCTAAAGTTTACGAAAGCCAAATGGGATCTTTCTGCCGAGTATGTGAATAGAAGGGAAACCGGGGGCAAGCACTATGAACGACTGGCCTTCGCGGTCAACTACGCCATAAGCGAGAATATAGTTTTAACGGGTTCTGTAGGTAAAGATATATCAGGCGTCAATAACATCATTTCTTTATTGGGCTTTAAAGTTGGGCTATCAAGAAATGAAGCAAAAGATAAATAAAAATCCAGCAAAATAAATTGTCAGATCTTCGTTTAAATTTGTTAATTTAACTCACAAGCAATTGACCTAAAATTACTTACGCGAGAACCATTAATAAATACGCTCTGACAATAAATCATCTAAATCAAATTATTATGGCAAAGAAAAACAAAACCATGAAGGTTCACGGCTATGACAGTGCTCAAAACGAAGTTGAGATCACCCGCGAACAGCCATTTTCCGATGTAAGTACAGGTAAACATTACGGAATGCCTGTGACACCTGAAGCTTTCCTTAACATGATCAGGCGCTTCAAAGACCAGATGCAAAACCCGGACCCCAAAAATCCTTTTAAGGATGTACTTTGGGTAGAATTCAGTAAAGCCTCAATCTTTAGAATTCTTTCTCAGGAAGATTGCGAATACATCCGGTTTTATATGGCAATCCCTGATGAGAGTTCGGGTAAGGCCAGCCTCTCCCTGCAAGGGGTAAAAGCCGACGGGAGTACCATCAAGCGAGAAATACTGGAAAGTATCGCCCAACAGATGGAAACCGATTCCACCGCCGAAGATCAGACCTTGACCATGCAGACCGAAAATTTGCCCCCACCTGTTGAGGAAAAAGGAAATGAAGGATCAACTTTTCACGGTGATCCTGTTAAATCGCTCAATGCGTTTATCTCCAAACCTGAATGGTCGTTCCAGAACAGAAGCTTTTCGGCGTTTATTTCCGACCTTCATGATTTTCAGATAGAGAAGTTCTAGGCATGTTCCGCTTACAGTACATTTATTACCTGCTGATGCTGGCGTGCTTTATTAGAAGTCTGTTTTATATAAAGTTTTACAGGGTCAGGCTGCTGGCCCTGTTGCTGCTTATCTCCATTATAACGGAGATAATGGTAGAAATATGCATTTATAAAAAAACGAACTACTATATTTTTTACCATATTTTCAATATCTGCGAATACACTTTTATAACCCTGATCCTTTATGACTGTATACCTTATCATCCGGTTAAAAAGGCAATGCAGATATCGATACCGGTTTTTGCGACCATTTCGGTATTGATCACCCTAAACCTACAGGATGTTTTAAAGTTGCCGAGCATCAGCAACAGTATTGAAGGCCTACTGGTAATTACCTGGTGCCTGACAACTATGTGGTCCATTGAGCCCACTGACGAACGGAGCATTTTTCGACGGTCCTCCTTCTGGATTGCACTGGCCTTCTTTGTGTATTTTATCGGTACGCTTCCATTTAATGCAATATACAACTCGATGATGGCAGTAAAATCGATGAAAATAAGTACCAGGGTTAATTTTTCAATAATCAATTCCATAGGCAATTACGGATTGTATATCCTTTTGCTTATCGGTTTATCTCAATACAGATGGAAGAAATCTATTCAGCCATTATCATAATATCAATGATTATTCTGGTGCTTTCTGGAGGTATTATTTTCGCAATCATCAATTATAAGGATAAACAGTCAAGGTTTTTGCTTGAAAAACGGGCTATGGAAGAGGAGTTTTCCGGTCAGCTGCTACAGTCAAGGATAGAAGTCCAGGAAATTACTTTTGCCGCAATGTCAAAGGAACTGCATGATAATATCGGGCAGTTGTTGAGCAGTGCAAAAATGCATATTGGTTTGGCAGAAAGGGCATTCCCCCAAACCATCCCATTATTAAATGCCGCGAATGAAACAATTACAGATGCTATATCCGAACTTCGGTCACTTGCCAGATCTTTGGACAGGGAATGGCTTGAACGCTTTGATCTTTTGACAAACCTAAAGGCCGAATGCCAGCGGCTTGGATCAAGCGGAGCATTTGAAATCACTTTTATTCACCCTTCCAGAATATTAATGGCCCCTGATCGGCAGATCATACTCTTCAGGATCATACAGGAAGCCATACAAAATGCCATCCGCCATGCTAAACCAAAATACTTGTTCATCCATATCCTCACCGCTGATGACCAAGATGCTCTTAACATCAAAATCAGTGATGATGGCCCGGGTTTCACTGAACTGGAAGAAGCAGGATTGGGAATGAGTAACATGCGGCAAAGGAGCCTTTTGCTTAAAGGAAAAATAGAATGGATTAATACCGGACAAGGAACCCAGGTTAATATAGAATTACCACTAAATGACATTCCACATGAAAGTTAATATAGGATTGGTCGACGACCATTTGATTTTTTTGGAATCGCTGGCGTTTATGCTGGAGAGTTTCAAGGACTACAATATCTGCGTTAAGGCCACAAATGGAGAGGACTTGCAGCGAAAAATGAAGGGTCTTGATAATTCGCCCGACATGATGCTCATCGATGTAAATATGCCGGTAATGGACGGTATTGCGACAGCGAAGTGGATGAGGGAAAATCATCCTGTAACGAAGCTTGTGGCACTCTCGATGAACAATACTGACCAGGCAATAATTGAAATGCTCCGTGCCGGGTGCTGTTCCTATCTGCTGAAAGACACCCATCCAAATGTTTTTGAAACTGCTTTAGCTGCAATAAATAAGAGCGGTGAATTTAGCGGTGACATCAGTCATCACAAACTAAAGGCCTTGATCAGTTATAAGGAAGAGAAAAAAGAGGTATTTAGCGAAAGGGAGATTGTTTTTTTAGAACTGGCCTGCAGTGATATGACTTATAAGGAAATTGCTGCTAAAATGTTCCTCAGTGAGCGTACCATTGATGGTTATCGCGAAAAACTATTTGAAAAGCTCCAGGTCCAAAGCCGTGTTGGGATGGCGCTAGAAGCCATCAGGCGAAATATCGTTCAGCTGAAAAAGACCTAATTATGCTGTAAGCCTTGGGCATTTCACTTAAATGGGAAGTTTAAGTGCAGGTTTTACTTCTTCACCAATACCATGTTTTATTAGAACTTATTTTCCTTAGCTTTTAAGACTACGCTGAACACCTATTTATTTGATCCTTACTATAATTTTATTGAATGCAATATAGGCTTATATTTCACCTGCAAAATTTTTTCAACTATACTTCTGAGATAGTCGCAATCTTTGGATTGGTCACCAAGTGGTAAATAATAGAAATCAACCTCGCCACGGTAGTTTTTAAAAGCTTCTTTATATCTGGGGTGCCCCCAGGCATTACAGGACTCTAATAAATGCTGATATATTCTTTCGCTTAAATTTTTGCTCACCCCAATATATATACATTCCGTTTTTTGATTTTTAATAAAATAAGCATATACACCCGCAAGGTTTTTTACAGACTCAAATTTCCTTCTGATCTGTTGGTATGTAGTAACTCCATAATGTTCAAAACATTCTTCTCCATGGCAGATAGTTAGCGATTTCCATGGGCCTTCTCCAATGTTGCCAAGCATTCTTTTATCTAAAAACTCTATAAAATCTTCGTTACTGATGAGGTTCTCATGAGTGATATTGAGTTTTTCTTCCATTTTAATGTCTTTTATCCACAAGGGTCTTCGAAGCGGTAAATTCTTTTTTATTGACATCATCTCTTATACCAGTGCTCAAGTATTTGTAACGCTTTGATGCTGAAATAATCTCCAAGGTGTTAAATTATATGAATTATATGGCTTATGAAATCGTTTCCCCTGCTGAAATCAAAGGACTTTTGTGACGTTGTTATTCTCAACTAGCCATATTTCGCAGGGAAATTTTTTGTTAAGGAAATTGAAAAGTTCTTTTGCATTTTCAAACCAAGCTATATGTAGTGATTCAATTATGGCCATACTGAAAACAGGCCTTCCTTTCTCATAATAGCCTTTATAATAATAAGTAGTATCAGAGTTGCTTTCTCCAATAATCCAGAATTTCTCGGATAAGACCAACTGTAAAGGGAAACCCGTATCAGACCTACGTCGAACTATCATCTTTCTTTTTATGTAAGCATTGAATTGTAAATATGGTTATTCGATTGACTAGTACACTATCCAATAGCTTCTGTTTGTAGGATGAATATTTCTACAATCTCCCGCTTTCATCAGCACTGCTTTTCTCATAAGTGCTTTTTTTGAAGGCTTTTCCAGATCTAAAATTGTATCTCAAAGAAAAATATAGTTTTCTCGTCTGAAATTTTGGATTCCTGGTAATTGCCTGATTGTTGTAATAACTGGTGATGTGTGGGTTGCTGCTAAAGAATATGTCTTCAAGGTTGACATTGATCGCCAACTTATTCTTTAGCGTCTTTTTTGAAATTCCTGCTGAAATATCTCCATAACCTTTTGTGATGGTATTAGCATAGATGCTGCGGGGAGTATAGTATGTGCTCAGGGACAGCGATAGTGTTTTATTGATTTCAAAATCATTGCTGTTCTGGAAAACGAATGTACCTTTTTGGATCTGATACTGATCCCCGGTTACCTGTTTAAATTGTAACAGTAGGGAGTTGTTTGTTGTCCAGAATTTTGTGATGTCGAATGGCGCTGAGAGGTTTACATTGTAAAGCCTTGTATTGCCCACATTTTCCCATGTCTGGTAGAGGATATCTGATTGATCTACAGATACAATCCTTTGAATCTGGCAACTTAGATTAGAATATAGTAGACTTAAATTATATCTGTTCTTTAATGTAAACGTCAGTTGTAGATTGTCCGCAAATGATGGTCTTAAATTGGGATTTCCTGTCGAGATGGTATTGTTGTCTACATAAAATATGTAAGGATTCAAAGTTGAGTAAGAGGGCCTGGCAATTCTCCTGTTGTAAGTGAGTGAGAGATTATAGTATTTTTTTTGGTCTAAATCCCTGCCAAAATAAATGGAGGGAAAGATGTTGAAGTATTTTCGTTGATTGTCCATTTGGTTTCCTAACGAGTGAAGTGAAGTGAGAATGTCTGTTGCCTCGCCTCTTAAGCCAAGTCTGTAATTTAGGTTTAGAAACTTTCCACTTCCTTCAATAAATCCTGCCGTGATCATTTCGTCGTACAGATAATTGAAACTGGATTTCGGATCTGTGAAAAATCCATTGCCTGTAAAAAGCTCAATAGAATTGTCGGTATTTATATATGATTTTGATATGCGGCCACCAAAATTCAGTTCATGCCCGCCTTTAAATACTTTCAGGTACTTAATATCACCGGTGTAAATTCTGGAATGGCTCGGAAAGATAAAATTGTAGAGTGTATCAGATAAAAGGTTGTTGAGGTCGTCTCTGAAAGAGCTTTCGATTTCACTGGACTCTTTTTTGCTGTTTGTTGTGAAATCGCCATTTACACTCAGCCTCGACTTTAATGAGTCGGTATATAAACGGTAGTTGATACCGAAGTTGTGGTATCCGACCTTCGATATATTGTTGAACTGGCCAGCAGATCTTACTGTATTTGTAGGTCCTGTATTTTTTATCAGCGCCTCGCTCAGACTCGATTCTTTTTCAGTTGCATAGTTGCCATTGTAATTAATACTAATGTTTTGCCTGGCATCTACATCATATGCAAGCCCTAAATTAAGGTTGGTTTGGTTCCCCCTTGTTATCCGCTCCGTTTCAGAAGAGAAGGAGGTGCCTGAAATGAGTGTCCTGAACTGTTCATCTGTGAAATACTCTTTTCTTACCTGGTAGCTATATTTAGCACTCAACTGGATTTTGTCTTTCTTTAGGTTAATATTCGCATATGGACTGGTAGAGGGGTACCGGCCCAATCCAAATGATTGCTGACCTCCAAGGTAACCTGTTATGCCATCAACTGTTGTTTTTTTTATATTGATAATTCCTCCCAAGCCTTCGGCCGAAAATTCAGAAGAGGGGGTGCCAAGAATCTCAATGTTTTTAAGCTCTCCGGCATTTATATTTGCCAGATAGTTTTTCAAGGCATTGCCCGTCATTTTCAATGGTTGCCCGTCGAGATAAATTCTTACACCGGAAACACCATTGATGAATATTTCATTGTTCATAACCTGGATCCCTGGTGCATACTGTAAGATCTGGTTAAAGTTCTTCCCTTGCAGGGCGTCATTGCCCTCTACATTGACGATCAGTTTATCATTTTTTCTGGAGATAAGTGGACGCCGACCCACTACATCAACACCATTCAGGATATTTATCTTTTCTTGAAGCAAGAATACGTATAGGCTGTCTGTTGTATTTTTGAAAGAGAACCTGCCCTTGTAGGTAAATGTTGAGGTATGGGAGATTTCAATTAGGAAATAGTCGGCCGGACCTAGATTATCTATGGTAAAAAGTCCGTTTTTGTCCGACGTCCTGGTAACTGTAGGATTTGTCGAGTTTGTTGGAGAGAATATCTTTATGTAGGCATCGGCTAATGCTATGGATTTTCCGGTTTCAACTTTCCCCTTGAAAACTTTGCTTTGGGCAAATGCTTTGATATCGAGGAATAGCAGGATAAGTAAAAAGACTTTTAAAAATTTTAAGGCGGATATAGTCATTAGTTCAAAGTTCATTCATGTCAAAGTCCCTGCATAAATAGTAATATTCTGGGATAGATATGTCGTAAATCTTTTATTAAACGATAAAGTATCCTGTCTCTTTGATCAGGTATGCTAATCCATCAACCCGATGGAACGTCGTAGTTTAAGCAGGAAAAGTGTCTTATTTTACCGTAATGAGCGGGCCCGCCCTGCATTTGTGTTTGAAAAGCAAAAAACGAGTACAAATCCACAAACATTTATTACCATCTTATATCCCTATAGCGGTAATACTGCCCCTGCAATCTTGGTAAAAGAAAATGCAGGCAACGATTTCGCTGGCGGGCATTTAAATCTGAGCCTTACAATTAACAGTAAGGTAAAACAGATAAAAGCAAATTTGAAATAGTGTACCATAATAAGGTTTTTCTTCATTAATACAGAACTTAAGCCTAAGCCTATCCATAGAGCAGCCACCACATCTGGTGGTTGCTCTTATTGGTGCATACCTCCGGATTTTAGCACCAGATCTTTTCAATTATTCCAGCCCAATTACTTTCGCTTAGCTATTGAAAAAATAGTTACCAGACATCATTTTTGATCAATTAAAACGCACCTCGTTTTTCAATTCCAAGATCTCTTACATGGTCAATTCAAATATTTTCCTCTTTGTAGTCTTACGTTTACGGCTAGAAAAACAAATTGTAAACGGTCCGGAAACAATGCTATTCATCTTTTTTTTCTGTAAACACCTACTCAAAACAGGTTGTGTGTTGTTGTTGTATTATTGATAATCAATACGTTAATTGCCTTAAGTATATGTGCGTATTTATAAATTTCTTTATCTTTTTTCATAACTATTTCTTTGTAGTAGGAAAATAAAGCGATTTATTTTTCAAAAACCGTCCCCTCC
Organism: Pedobacter sp. KBW01; assembly: GCF_003852395.1. Classification (NCBI taxonomy): domain Bacteria; kingdom Pseudomonadati; phylum Bacteroidota; class Sphingobacteriia; order Sphingobacteriales; family Sphingobacteriaceae; genus Pedobacter; species Pedobacter sp. KBW01. Next base: position 1,290 of record NZ_QAJQ01000033.1, on the reverse strand, counting down.
CCAACATCCCATAAGTAGTTAACTGTCGAGCGCACGGTTCGGCTATTTTATGTAATGCTGAAACTACAAAAGATAGAATTTTTTAAAGCCGTAGGTCATTAATCTATGGTGCGCAAACAATAACAAATAATAAATGAAAAAACGCTTACTCCTCGGCTTAGGTTTATCATTAAGCTTTTACAGTGCGCTGGCTCAGCAAAAAATTACCGACGGTTCAATTACAGATAAAAAACTGCCCAATAAAGACGCAATATTCGAACTGGAAAGTTCAAATAAAGGCTTACTTCATACCAGGGTGGCACTAAAAACCACTACCGATGCATTTCCACTATCGGCACATGTAGCTGGTATGATGGTTTATAACACTGCAACCAGTAACGATGTTGTTCCGGGGATTTATTATAACGATGGAACGAAATGGAATTTGGTTAAAGGATCGAAAGGAGATGCAGGCTCGATTCTGGTCGAAACCCAGCCCGATAAAGATGGGGTGCCTGGCAAACCAGGTGAGCCCGGTGGGCCGGGCGCAGGCGTTACCATTGTAATTAACCGCAGTGGTACCTGGGTATATAACCCAACTACTAATACCTGGACAAATATTAAAGGACCAAAAGGGGATAAAGGAGATGCTGGCACAGTAGGCATTCAGGGTATGTCTGGCACAAGCGGAACTCCGGGTACTCCGGGTTCTGGTACTGCCGGTGCACCTGGTGCAGGCGTTACCATTGTAACTAACGATAGTGGTACCTGGGTTTATAACCCAACTACAAATACCTGGACAAATATTAAAGGACCAAAAGGGGATAAAGGAGATGCTGGCGCAGTAGGCGTTCAGGGTATGCCTGGCACAAGCGGAACACCGGGCACACCGGGTTCTGGCACTGCCGGAGCACCAGGTACAGGTGTTACCATTGTAACCAACGATAGCGGCACCTGGGTGTATAATCCAACAACAAATACCTGGATCAATATTAATGGACCAAAGGGAGATAAAGGCGATGCGGGTGTAGTAGGCGTTCAGGGTATGCCTGGCACAAGCGGAACTCCGGGTACACCGGGTTCTGGTACTGCCGGTGCACCTGGAGCAGGTGTTACCATTGTAACCAACGATAGCGGCACCTGGGTGTATAATCCAACCACGAATACCTGGACAAATATTAACGGACCGAAAGGAGATAAAGGCGACAAGGGCGATGCGGGTGTAGTAGGCATTCAGGGTATGCCTGGCACAAGCGGAACACCGGGTACGCCGGGTTCTGGCACTGCCGGAGCACCTGGTACAGGTGTTAC
>NZ_QAJQ01000032.1:0-8784 GCF_003852395.1 Pedobacter sp. KBW01 | reverse complement strand
ACTTTTTGGGGCATGTCCAAACCCGGCCTTTTTATTACTTTTTAATCAGTTCAATCTGAAAAATATGTGGCCATTTCTTGCCTGCCACAAAGAGTCTCTTACCTGCCTTATCGTAAGCAATACCATTAAGTACATTATTAGCCCTGGCATCTTCGCTTTTAAAGTAATCGGCAGGCAATAATCCCGATAAATCGATGCTGCATTCTACCGCGCCTGTTTGGGGGTTAATGATCAGGATATTATTGGTGGTATATACGTTGGCATATATTTTACCATCAATCAATTCGAGTTCGTTCAGGTTTTGGATAGCCCCTTTATCATCAAATACATCAATAGAGCTAATTTTTTGATAGGTATCTTTATTCAGGAAAAAAATAGTATTGGAACCATCCGTATTCAATATTTTTTCGCCGTCAAAAGCAAGCCCCCAGCCTTCTCTACCTGTGGTGTAGGCAAATTCCGATAGTTTTTTAAAGGTATTTTTATCGTACACAAAACCTACTTTCTCACGGTAGGTAAGCTGGATAATCTTATCTCCAACAACGGTAATTCCTTCTCCAAAGTATTGTTTATCCAAATCAGTTTTCTGCAGTATTTTACCCGTTGAAGGTTCTACTTTACGCAGGCTCGAATGGCCATAATCGCCAGCACTTTCGTAAAAAAAGCCATCATGATATTCCAAACCTTCTACATACGAAGCGGTATCGTGTGGTAAGGTTTTAATTACTTTGTAGGTGTATGCCACAGGCGCCTTTGCTGCCAGCACGTTGATATTGGACGTAACATCCTCTGATTTACCGGCCCCGAAAATTTTTGCGGTTAACAGGTGGTTACCCAGTTTAAGTCCTTCGGTTTTAAGCTTAACGGCTCCGGTATCTGTTTTGGCAATTACTTTTATGGTATCGATTAAGTAAACCACCGAATCTACAGGTTCTCCGCCGCCAAATTGCACCTTTACATCGATCTCCTTGCCTAAGGGCACATTAACACCAATCATGGGTGATAGAAAACTGCGGTAATTGGTACTAGCATCGTTTTTGCAGGCACTTAACACTGCACAGGTTAAACCGAGGTATATAATTTTTTTAATAGCGTTAGTCTTCAGGCCAAAATGCATCTTCAATATGGTTTAATGTATGATCTTTATTTTTGGTAAATGTAATTGCAATAATATCAAAACGGATATCATTTTGATGATTCATGATTTCTATATAGGCATTAGCGGCAAGTTCCATTTATATCTGTTTGGCTTTGTCGACAAAATCTTCAGGCTCCCCAAAAGCAACCGAGCTGCGCGATTTCACTTCTACAAAGATCATTATCCCGTCTTTATAAACATAAGATCGACTTCTGCTTTGCCATAGGTCCAGTATTCATCCAATAGCTCTTAGTCCTTGCTTTCCAGATATTGCCTGGCAATACTTTCGCCTAACCGGCCTAAATCATTATGGAGCGCCATCTTTTAATTATTGAATTGAAGGATAGAGTTTTGAATGATTGAATTTAAGCATATTGTTAACAAATACATTCTCTCTCAATTCCAAATTCAATCATTACTTCACAATAACCGAACCTAAAAATTTAGAGATCTCGCGTTCTACCCCTTTAATCACCCCATAACGTTGCATCAAAATCATCTGGTTATCAGCGTCCTTCTCTTCTTTAATTTCTTTTAAAAGACTCATCAAAATATTTTCTACTTTACGCTTTTTAAGGTGAAAAATCCCGCCCAAAATTGTTGCTTTCAGATTCATCGATTCGTCTTTAACGTAAATCAGATGTTTATTCAGCCAATTTTCGCTTAACGCATGTTCTGAACTTGATAAGGTAATGGCCAAATCGGCAATTTCGCGTTCTTTATGCGTAATAAAGTGATTGGCTGTAGGCAACCGGCCGTTATCGATCTCTGATTTATAATAATTAATAATTTTTTTGCAAAGCGGATCATCAAACTCCACATCGGCCAGGTTTTGCATAATAAACGGGCCAATATACATATCGTCTATTTTGTCCCAGTTTACAAATTCGTGCCCGTAAGCTAGTAAAAGGCGTACAATTTCATTTTCCTGATACTCTTCTTCTTTAATCGGCTCTTGTGGCTCGTAACCCATAGGGCCGGCACTATCATCCCACAAATCATCGGGTGGGCCAAGTGGCTCCGGCGGACCAGGAGAGAAAGAAGAGAATGACTGTTTTGGAGCAGCCGATTGATTGCTTCGCTGATTACTATCAAAGTTCTTTTTCAGTTTGGCCGAACGCATTTTAGTCAGCTCACCAGATAAGACCTGTTCGCTTATTTCGAGCAGACTGCTGCACTCGCGGATAAATACTGATGCCTTAATCTGATCGGGAATTTTAGCAATACTTTCAACAATATCGCGAATAATACCCGCCCGTTTTATCGGATCGTTACCAGCATCTTTAAGTAATACATTGGCTTTGTAAAGGATAAAATCTTTACGGTTTTGCTCCAAATAGGTTTTGAAAGCGCCTGCCCCAACATGGTGCATGTACGAATCAGGATCGTGCCCGTCGGGGAAAGAAACAATTTTCACGTTTAAGCCTTCTTCCAGGATCATATCCAAGCCACGCAGCGACGCCTTAATCCCTGCGGCATCGCCATCAAATAAAATGGTAATGTTTTGGGTAAAACGGCCAATGAGTTTAATCTGTTCTACAGTAAGCGAAGTACCGGATGAAGCCACCACATTTTCAATGCCAGCCTGGTGCACAGAAAGTACATCGGCATAGCCCTCGGCCAGGTAACAGTTATCTAAATCGCGGATGGCTTTTTTGGCATGAAACAAACCATAAAGCACATTCGATTTATGGTAAATTTCGCTTTCGGGCGAGTTTACATATTTCGGAACATTCTTATCTGTTTTTAACGTACGTCCACCAAAACCGATAATCCTGCCAGTAAAGTTATGGATTGGGAACATTACCCGGCCACGAAAACGGTCGTAAATTTTGCCGTTGTCGTTTTTAATGGATAAACCAGTCGATTCTAAAAACTCAAGCTTGTGCCCTGCATTTGTAGCACTTTGTGTCAGCGCATCCCAAACATCTGGGGAGTAACCCACTTCGAACTTTTTAAGGATATCTTCTCTAAAGCCCCGTTCTTTAAAATAGCTTAAACCAATCCCCCGCCCCTCTTCGGTATCCCAAAGTTGTTTCACAAAAAATGCACTGGCATATTGCGATACAATATAAAGGCTTTCCTTGGCGCTCTGTGCCTCGGCAGCCTCGGGCGAAAGCTCGGCTTCCTCTACTTCTATATTATATTTATTGGCTAAGAATTTAAGCGCTTCGGGATATGAATATTTTTCATGATCCATAATGAAGCGCACCGAATCGCCCCCTTTACCGCAGCCAAAGCATTTATAAATACCCTTGGTTACGGAAACGTGAAAGGAAGGTGTTTTTTCGCCATGAAAAGGGCAATTACCAATTAAACTTGTTCCGCGTTTTTTTAAGTGCACAAAATCCCCAACTACCTCCTCAATACGGGCGGTATCCATTATCTTATCTATCGTTTCGCGGTTTATCATATACGCCTTGAGCTTTCCTCTTCTTTAACCACAAAGATAACAGAGAAAAAACACAAAGCACACAGAGAAAATTTCTTTGTGTGCTTTGCGAAATACTTTGCGAACGCTGCGGTTAAAAAATCTATTTAACCAAAGGCAATAACTGATCGGCAACCAACTTGTTACCGGTTTCGTTCAGGTGTACCCTATCAACGGTTAAAATTCCTTTTTCTTTATCTTCAGGATTATTTTGTACTTCATAATCAGCAAAAACTTTTCTCAAATCGCACACTGGCAGATTATTTTTGGCAGCTAAGGCTCTGATTCCGGCGGCATATTTATTCAAATCTGCATCTAGCTCGTTGGTACCGTCTTTTTTCTCGCCAACAACTGATGGAGTAACCAATACAACTTTACTGCCTACACCTTGAATTTTATTAATTAAAGCCTGATAAAATTTTAAATATTTGTCGTAATCGGTGCCAGTATGAGAGGATTGTTTGTGCCACACGTCGTTAATACCTACATAAATTACCACCAGATCAGGTTTTTTATTCAATACATCATCTTCCAAACGCAGGTATAAATCGTACACTTTATTGCCGCCAATCCCTGCGCCAATAATGTCATACTTGGTAGAATCGAGCGATTTTTTGATTAAGGTTACATAACCATTTTTGGATACACCTTGCTGGGTAATAGAATCGCCAAAAAAGATGATGCGTTTGGGTTTAAATGTCATTGAGGTTAAAGCAATTAAGCAAATACTAAGTAAAACAGTGGTTCTGAACAGGGTTTTCATATGTTTTAATTCGTTAAATTATGGTTTCTTTTTTAAGTCGAGGTCCTGAAAATCAAAGCTAAAATCGGTTAATGGCGAAATGGGTTCCATTTTAATACCAACCGGATTGCCTTCATTATCGAGGCTAAAGTTTACAAAAGCATCTGCATCCAAGCTCCTGTCGTACCACTTCACAATAAAAGTGTTGCCTTTATAAAATACCATATCACCATTTAATTTGGGCGAGTTTTTGGCCTGAAAATGCATCTTACCGTTTAAGTTGCTTATGGTTACGTCACCAAACCAAACATCGTTATATACACCCAGATATTTTTTTTCGTCAGCTTTATTTACTGCATTTTTTTGGGCAGCAGCAATATCAGCCCATATTTTATCGGTTACCTTTTTAGCTTCATCCTTTTCACCTTGCTCATTTGAAGCATGTTCTTTAATCCGGTCTTTTCCGCTAATACCGAAATATCCATCTTTAATCGCTTGCGTAATGGCATAAAATGCCCCGCCCGATTGTTGATTGGTTAGCACGATAATTCCCAGTTTAAGATCAGGAATTAAAGTTACCTCGCTCACCATTCCGGCTAAGCCACCAGTATGCTCGGCAACCAGGTAGCCTTTTTCATCACTTAAAAACCAACCCAAGCCATAACCAAAGAAATGCCTGTTGTAAGATCCTTTACCAGCCGGGATAACACTATGCATGGTCCACATTTGGTTTTGGGCTTGTTTGCTAAACAAGGTTTTATCGAGCTTTTCGCCATACTTACCGCCATTTAACTGGGTAATTACCCATTTGCTCAAATCGTTTACACTGGTATTAATCCCTCCAGCGGCGTTGCTGTTTTCCGAAAAATCTTTCGGAATAGCAGTAATTTTTCCGTTCACCGGTGCATGGGCATCAATGCTGTTCGATTTATCTTTTAAACGGTTAAAGGAAGTAGCACTTCTGCTCATCCCCAATGGCTGCATAATCCGGCTTTCTACAAAGTCTTCGTAAGTTTTACCCGAAACCCGTTCAATTACTTCTCCGGCCACGATGTAAAGCAAATTATCGTAATCCCACTTGCTCCGGAAACCAGAAACAGGTTTTAAATAGCGTAAATTATGGATAATCTGTTTCTTGCTCACGGTTGAAGAATCGGGCCAGATCATTAAATCGCCTGCACCTAAACCCAAACCGCTCCGGTGTGAAAGTAAATCACGGATGTTAAATTCGGCAGTAACGTAAGGATCGTACATTTTAAACTCCGGGATAATATCGGTTACTTTGGTATCCCAGGAGAGTTTCCTTTCATCAATTAATATAGCCAATGCTGCAGTTGTAAATGCCTTCGAATTTGAAGCTATGCCAAACAGCGTATTTTCATCTACCTTTTGATTGTTTTTTAATGAGCGCACACCATAACCTTTTACATGGATTACCTGCCCATCTTTAACCACCGCAACGGCTAAACCCGGAACATTAAAAGCACTTAACGTTTTTTCAGAAATGCTGTCGATCTGTTTCGAGGTCAAAACCTGTGCATTGAGCTGACTAACAGCAAATAAAAATAAAAACAGTACCAGTTTGGCACGCGAGAGTAATTGCATGGATAGAGATTTAAATTAACCGCTTAAAGATAATAAATCTTTCAGGCGATCATTCATCCTTATTTGCCCTTTTCGATTTTGTAATCTTTATGAACAATTAAAAAACTGGCGCGTTCTTCCTTTTTGAAAGGATAGTCCCAGTTGCCCTGATAGGTAATTTTGGTCGGTAACTTATCATCCCCGAAATAACCCATTTCAATATTCATTTGCACATCAAAATCGAAAAGCATATTGCTATACTTCATGTCTACATAACGGCCAAGAATATTGAAATTACGTTTATCGAAAATGGTTACAAGCTCTTTAATCATCACACCATCTTTGGTCCAGCTGCTTAAATCGGGTTTAACTGAAACCTTAAAACGGTAAACCGGAATAGAATCGAGATAAGTACCACTGGTAAAGGCATAATCGTAATACTGGCGCATATTGGCTGTAAAAATCTCTGTTTTACTGCCAATAAAAGGGACTTTAACTGGTCGACCGGGATTAAAGATCAGCGTTTTCAATTTATCTTTATAACTTTCATTTGTACCACCTTTTCCATCTGCTGCAGGAGCATTAGGTACAAAATCAGTATTGTAGGCATTCATAAAAATGTAATCGAACATTTCTACGGTATATAACTGATACTTACCGTTTTTCTTATAAATTTTACCGGTATCCTGCTTTACCAGGTATTCCATTTTATACGGTCCGCTGTTATTGTGTTTTATTTTGCGATAAATCTTACCATCAACCTTGTTCTTTTTATCGTAACTGTAAATCCGGTTCTCGGCAATAAAACTGTAGCGTTTCATATCCCTGAACGACTGATAAAATGAGGTATCGTTTATTACCTTATTGATGAAAGTTTCGATATTCAGCTTTTCGGCCTTGATGTTTACGGTCGAATCGAGCGTAATGGTTTTAATGGTATCAGGATTAAACCGTTGGATTTCCTGGGCAAACCCAGTATAAAAAAGCGAGCTGAGTATTAGAACTAAAAATATTCTCTTCATATTTTATCATAATGGCAAAAACGATGCCTGTTTAAATGGATGATGTAATTATGTAGTTGTTCAGCTTACATCATCCATCTTACCTCTCTTCTAGTTGCCCAATTGCTTTAAAGCAATGTAGGCCATTAAGCCAGTCGAGATTTTTAGTGCATCTTCGTCGATATCGAATCGTGGTGTATGCACGGAGTACTGTGTATCTTTCGCAGCATTCCCTGTTCCTAAACGATAAAAACAGGCATCTGTTACCTGCGAGTAGAAAGAAAAATCTTCAGCAGCCATCCAGATATCCAAATCTATCACGTTTTCTTTGCCTAAGAAATCTTCTGCAAAAGCCCTCGCATTAGCCGTTAGCTTTTCTTCATTGATTAAAAAAGGATAACCTTTATGAATATCGAAATCGCAGCTTCCCCCCATGCTTTCGGCAATTCCTTCAGCCATTTTTTTCATGCGCTTGTGCGCTTCTGCTCTCCAATCTTCATCAAGCGTTCTGAATGTACCCTCAATTTTTACTTCGTTGGGAATAATATTGGTGGCGCCACTTGCGGTTACTTTACCGAAGGATAGAACCGAAGGGATACGCGGATCGGCATTACGGCTAACAATTTGCTGCAAAGCAATGATAATGTGTGACGCAATTACCACCGGATCAATATTTTGGTGTGGCTGCGCACCATGACCACCTTTTCCGGTAACAGTAACATACAATTCATCGGTTGAGGCCATGTAGATACCTGAACGAAAACCCACTTTACCAGCATCAATTAACGGCATAACATGCTGACCAACGATGTGATGTGGTTTCGGATTTTCGAGCACACCTTCTTTAATCATAATGCTTGCACCTCCGGGTAGCAACTCTTCTGCCGGTTGAAAAATCAATTTGATTGTTCCGCCAAACTCATCTTTCAGCTGGTTTAAAATACAAGCCGTCCCTAAGAGTGAAGAGGTATGCACATCGTGTCCACAGGCATGCATTACCCCCGGGTTTTTCGAGGCATAAGGCTTATCGTTGGCTTCGTGAATCGGTAAGGCATCCATATCTGCACGTAATGCAATTACCTGATCGGATGGCAGGTTACCTTTAATTAAACCCACTACACCGGTATTGGCACAATCGGTATATTCGATGCCCCATTTTTTTAATTTATCCTTAACAAATAAAGAGGTTTCAAATTCTTTAAAAGATAATTCTGGGTTGGCATGTATATGTTGACGATAGCCTACAACATCGTTAAAAATATTTGCGGCCAGTTCTTGTACTTTATTTTTGATCATCAGTTGTATTGGTATCTAAATTTGGGGCATTGATTTTTTCCCTGAAAATAAACAGCGTGGGGAAACTTGGTCTGAGTTCGTTAATTAAGCGTTGGGCTTCGAGACGGGTCCTAAAATCGCCTACACGAACATAATAATTAGGTTCTTTATAAATGAGGTAGGTATTTAATTTAGGATAAAGTCCTTTAAACCTGGCCTGTTCATTAAAAACCTCCCGCCGGTCTGATCCGTAAAAGATCTGCACCCGGTAGCCGTATGCAGAAACAATGGGCTTACCTGTTTTTACCTCGCCCGAAGTTTTATACACTTCAAGTCGTTTTGCAATTAAACTATCAATTAAGGGATCTTTGATTACGATAACCTCTCCCTTTTGTGCAAAAGATGTTTTAAATAGTAGCAAACTGAAGATTAACGTATAAAATATTTTCATGATGGTATTACATCAGGCAGACGAAAATTGTTTTAAAAACAGGAATGCCGGATTTGTTACAAAAATCGGCATTCTTTATGGGTTGTGCAAATGGTAATTATTTGGGTGATTGCACTATAAAAAAGCCAGATTCTTTTCAAAATTGGACATGCCCCAAAAAGT
>NZ_QAJQ01000031.1:0-15574 GCF_003852395.1 Pedobacter sp. KBW01 | reverse complement strand
ATTTACCGTCAGCAGCATGGCGCCTGTACCCAGGTTCTTTACCTTGGTACCGGTCAGCAGGCTTTTGGTCCGCTCTTTTGGTGCCTGGCCTGACCCTGGCTGGCCAAAGCTGTCCGGAAAGTCGTAATCATCGTAATAGTTTATACTCAGTACATCAATGTTAGTCAATACCACATCACTCTGGGGAATGGTATTGCTGCTGTAACCATAGTAATCCGCTGAGCGTGTTTCCCATAAAAGCCCGCTCTGCCCGTCCACTGCCGTTTGAAGTGCAGGGCGCAGCTGACTGCTATTCTTCTCTATACCCGTCATCACTACGCGTCCAAAGGCATCGTATTTGGTAAATAACCATTGGCCGTTGCCCCGCTGCACGGCATCCTGGGTAAATACCACCTGGTCAAGCTTGTTGTAAACCATAAACTCCCAGCCCTTGCCCGGAATCTTTTTCTCCACTACCCTTTTGCGGCCGTCGTAATGGTAGCCGTAAATAAACTGGTCGAAAACCGTTTGGGTTTCGTCAAAACTGTTCAAGGCTTGCCCGTTCTCGTTTATAGCCGGTGGCAATACATAACGCAGGTTGCCCAAATCATCATACACATAATAGGTACTCAGACTCTTAATTTTGGTTTCCCAGACCTTTTTTAATACCACGCGCCCTTCAAAGTCCTTAAATTCTTCGGTAGTACCCATTTTTTCGTCGGTAAATTGCCAGTTCTCATCTTTAACAATGGTTTTGTACAATTTGCCCGGCAGGTAAACCCCGGCTGTTGCCCCATTGTCGGCACCGTTTATCGTCCAGAGTTTTACCTCATCCAACACATTGGTACCATAATCGGTTTTAAGCGTATGGCCTGCGCTGATTTGCCAGGCTTCGCCTGGGGCACCCTGCTGCAATACGCGGTTAAGTGGCGAGGCTTCGAACTGTATTTCGGCAAAAGGATAAGCGTTTGCTTTTACCCCTGCTGTAGGACCATTGTAAAAGGCAAGCTGATCGGCAAGTGCACCGGCACGGTAATTGCCTGTGGTACCTGTTTGTGCAGCATAAGGCTGGTATTTAAATTGCTCACGGCCAAAAGCATCGTAAGCCACAGGTTGTACAATATCTTTAAAACCCGGGCTGCCCTGTACCTGCACGGTTTGCAAAGGCCTGCCTAAGCCATCCAAATACTGGATGGTCTGGTTTTCCTCGCATACATTACGGCTGTTGCCTAAAGTAGTATCGGTTACAGCTACCTTAAAGCTACGCGTGAGGATGTAGTTCTGGTTAGCACTCGGCGTTGAAGATAACGGCTGGCAGTTCAGGTAGCTCAAACCCGTGGTAAAAATGCGCACCGCACCGGTGGTCTGGAAACCATCAACCAGCGTTACACTCAAAGGCGCACTGATTTCGCTTTCGCCATTATGCACCGATACCACCTTTTGGGCAAATACCTGGCTACCAAGCAACAATAGCGCTGCTGCGCAAAAATGAATATTTAGATATTTCATGAGCTGTAGATTGTTAATTAAGATTTATGAATAATTATTGAAGAACCGTACAAGGGCCATTATGAGCATCCTCTATTAAATCAATACTTCTGGTTCCATCAGTCCATTCATAGTGATAAACACAAGTATAAGTAGTTCCACGTACTCCATTTTTAACTGAGCTTGTGTAAACTTTTATACCTTCTACGCATTCGCCATTTATAACCTTATGGTCTATTCCATGACATGGCACATCTACCGGGCAGGCATTCGTTTGACCTAAAGAAATCCACCTCAAATTATTATAACTAACACTTATTGGATTAATATCCTTTTGCTCGGCTTCCTCTATACCGGTATTTTTATTATTTATATCTACGACACATCTTTTATTTCCCGTAGCTTCCCAAATCGGATCATTTATTAAAAAATTGTAGCTATAATTTTTAACTATATTGTTGTTTCTATCCTTTACATTTAGTAGTCTTTGATAAAGGTCATAATCAAAAAAGTTGTCTAGATTTTTTGTATCCGTACTCACTTTTATACCAATCAAAGGGTCGTAAATATAACTACTTATCATGCTGTTTGATAAACCAACATGGCTGCGAAGAGGCAATATGAAACTCCGCACCTCCTCTTCAGAAGGAAATTGTTTTGTTAGAAAAGCATCAGCAACAGATTTTCCGCCTAAAATATTCTCAACATTTGTGAAATCTGAGTTTTTAACTTCTGCTATTAATAATGATTTATCATAAGCCCACAAATAACTAATTTTTGGCCCATTTGCCTTGGCAACTTCCAATGGGTTTCCATTCTCATCATATTTATAGTATTGAAGCCTCGTTTCTACATCATAGGTTTTAAATTGACTTTTAACGATTTCAGGTAAAATAAAATCATTTACTTCCCACCCCCGGCGGTATTCTTTAATAATCTTTTGTCGTTTTAATCCGTCAGTTAATTCTTCATACTCTATCACAGGATTAAAAATATGCCGGTTTATCATTTCCTGATAAGGAATTGTATTTCCAGACGCAACCATCTCATGTGCATAACGGTTAATAGTTGAGTGCACTTTACCATCGCTATTTGTTTGTATTGTTTTAGTCAATAATTGATGGGCAGTATTATCATATTGAAACTCTTCTATTGAGGAAATTGGCTGTTGGCCGTTTGAATCATATAAAATAGTTTCTGTTTTTATTGGATATGTCCATCTTGAAAATAAATTATATTGATTTACATTAAGGTATACATAATCATTTAAATTATTTTTAGGTAAATTTAAAGTAGTTCCGCCAGGGTCTGCTGTGAATACATAGAAAGGATACAAGGCTTCAAGCCGTGTATCATCCAAATACGTTGTTTTAACACGTTTAATAAAAATATATTCATTATTTTTTTTAGTAAAATTATTTTGTTCTATCTCTTGATGGCTATTGATACCAGTATTAGAGAAAGATACGCCTTCAATGAAGTTTCCCATTAGTGCACTTGGGTAACCATCAGTAGCATTGAGGAATACGTGTTCAATACCGCCATTTTCATAATTGTCGCCTATACTTTCCACTACCCGATCATAATAGATATGATTGCCTGTTAAATCGCTAATCCCATAAACATTCCCAGATGAGAATTTAAGGAAGTGTTTTGTAACATAAGAGTAATTTCCATAATTACTAAAAGTTCTTGTTCTACTTTGATATATTGGTTTCTCACTTACCATTTTCCCCGTAGAATGCCCATCTACTAAATTATTATAGTTATAATTTTTAACAGTTTGTTTGGCAGTTATCGGATCAAAAGTTATGACTCTTTTAATCCTTACACCAGCTACTTCCTTATTTCCGGTAAAAGGGTAACTATTTGTATAAGTGAAGTTACAATAACCTCTTGCATCTCCTCTAACCTTCACCGCTAAACGGTATGTTCCGGGCTGAAAGTAAACATATATAACCTTGTGCTGATCCACAACTGCTTGTCCATCAGTAAATTGTGTAAAACCCAGCAAATAATCCTCTGCATCAGCCAGCCCTGCATTAACTAAATATTCTCCACCTGGGTAACTTGGTTGTCCATTGGATGCCCTATTCATAGGGACACACCCAATATTTACTTTCACTGTACTTGCACATGTAACTGTAAAAGGTTCAGAATAAACTATTATATTATGCTTTAGTGTTGAGGTAGCCTCTTTATATACGGAGAAAGTGGAATCTGGAACATCACAATTCTTATCCATTGCCATATAAACTGAATTTGCCTCATAGTCAATACTTTCACTTGCGCCTGTTGGAAAGGTAATGCGTTTTAATAAACCTATTTTTGAATAGGCGAAATCAGGATTACGATCTCCATAGCCCTCATATCTAAAAGCATTTGCTATTATGGGATTAACTGGCTCAGGAACGAGAGTTTTATTATTCTTTCCATTAAAATAGCCATAGTGATCTTGCGAAAAAGAAAGTCTTGGAGGAACCTTGTCTAAATCATTATATTCAAATAAGTATTTTTTATCATTTACAATTATTGCATTTAGAAACAATCGCTTACTCACATTAAGGTTATTTACATAGTTTGTATATTGGTTTTGATAATAAGATGAGGTAGTTATGGTATTGTAATTAAGTTGGATATTCTGTAAAGGAATATCGGCTATAGAAGGATTTTGATTTCGATATAAACCAATATTGAGCAAATAAAAATCTCCAACAAGATCTGCTCTTTCCTCGTAATTAAATTTCAGATAACCATTAGTAGCGGAGTTGCTGCTAATGTCAGAAAGATATACGCCTTTATTATTTATAACAGTATAGCTATGATCTTCTTTATCAGCTGGTCTAGTTTGCGTTGGCTCTACATCAGGTCCATCAAAACTCGAATAATCAAAATAAATAAAAGTTTGATTGGTAGAGGCCATATATTTAAATTCACAATTCGAGTAGGATAGCGTTATAAAATCTCCCAGAGGATGTATTATACGAGTTAAAAACCATGCATTTTTTATTTCGGCACGGTACTTTGGATTAAGCGAATTAACCGAGGATGAAGATTCTATTGCTGTAAAATGATATTTTATTCCATCAGCACTTGTTATGACAAACCCGCTATTAATATCACCTTCGATTTTAAGGTTGTTTTGCTCTAACTTTTTTATTCCTCCGTCATAAATGATAAACCTCCCAAAATTACCGCAAAAATTAAAGGTAAAAATATCGGCCTGCGTATCATAACCATTTATTGATGAGTTAATGTAAGAATTCAAAGCAGAACCCGTTGTACCTGGAAAATCTGTTGGTGGATTAACAAACCCACCTCCATCAGGGTTGCCAAGAACTGTCCTACTGATAGCACCACCGGCATTGAGTGTCCATCCTGTCCCTACCCTTGAAGAAACCTGATCAACCTTAAAGCCATCGGCACTATAGTCTAAACTAATGGGCAATGATAGATTCCTCGTTTTATAGGTATACAGTGGGATACTGCTTTTAGCACCTCCGGATGACATATTGGAACTCACAAGTGCATACTTCCCCAAATCCGAAGCAGTTGGTGATGGCGGTAGGATATTTGGAATATCGGTTTGAGGAGAGGGAGTAACTTGAGAGTAGCATAATGTATGCAAACCGAGGCAAAGAAATAACAGGAAATTTTTCATTTAAATAGTTTATTTTTTTTGAGAGTAAGTTTATCTTATTTCTTGTGTTGCTAATATTTAATTAAATATTCTAGATTTAATCAATTAACAATTATTGTCTTAGCCTTTTTTATTCTCAAAATAGCACAAGCAAATCTTCTCAATCTTTATTTATTATTTACCCTAAATGAATAAGATAAAATGAACGGTGTTTTATTTATTACTTGAATGCACTTAACAGAAGTGTAATAGTTTTTAATTTTTCAAGATTATTGTTTTATTCATTAATAGAGAAATCTTTTTGACGAACGATACTTTTCGAGTGATATTCTATACCTTTTTCTTGACGAACGTGATTTTGAGCTTTCGTAAAACGCCAAAAATTCCTTTAAAAAAACAGAAAAAAGCCTTAATTCTCCTTTCCTACAAGCTGCAGTTCGAGACTAAGTTTATCTGTTTTTTCTTCGTTGCCATTGGCGATTTTCTTCACCAGTTTGGCACCGGCAATTTTGCCAATTCCCCGGCTTTTGGCTAAAGTATCGAGCAGTTTAACAATATTGAAATAACTGCCCTTGAAGATGAATTTCTGAGCCACTATACCCCGTGCAATTTCACTGGTATCTTTTTCTGCACCATTAATATTGGGGCTAAAATTGATCTCCACATTTTTGGCAATGGCCATGGCCGATACCGATTGCCATAAGCGGTTTTCACGGTCTTCGTGCCTTACTTTATAGCCTTTTAATACCGATTGGTAGAAAGCATGTTTGCGTTCCAGTTGAGGGAAAGCCGCATCGGGTTCCTGTCCGGGTTGTTGCGCAGCTTTTAACTGCTGGTTTAAGGCAACCGCCGAAATGGCTTTTTCGAAAGAAAACAGATAGGCAAGGTATACCACAGCCAGCATGAGCAAAGCCAATACGATTTTCTTATTCTTCAGGTTTAGTTTGGCGAGCATATTAATATTGGATCAAAAGATTAAATTCAAAATTTTCTGATTCTGTGTCCTGCTGGTAACGCAGGAGCTTAACTTCTTTTGCCCACTTCTTTTCTTTAAGCAAAAATATCCAGTTGTTTACCGCCGTCAGGTTAGCGGTTTCGCCAGCTATCTTTACCAATGCCAGCACATCTTCTGCCCCAGCAACCTCTTCTTTTACCTGATCGAATACAACCTCGTTTAAGGTAAGCGCCCTGGGCTTGCTGCTACCAATTTCGTTCAGCAAAAAAGCATGGCTATAGCCGCCATTCCAGCCCAGTTTGTTTAACAATATTTTTTGTCCAGTAATTTCTTTCTTAAGCAGGTCGCTTTGGTCGGCGGTGGCTGTAAGTGCGCCTACCTGCTCGTTTAATTTTGCATTCTCGGAATTATAATGGGTTAGTGCTAAAAAACTAATGACTAAAAGGCCTAATAAGGCGAAAACAAAAATTCCTGCTTTTTTCTTAAGTTTTGATAGTTCCAGAAAATCTTTAAAACGGTTGTCTACCTGTGTATCATCTGCTTTAATTGCCAATAACTTCCCGTGCAAAAAAAGCTGAAAGGCCAAAGCATAGGGCACCAGCAAAGCAGGTTTGAGTTTGGTATCGCCCAGTTTTAAATTGCCAATATTTTCTGTTCCTTCTGCATAGCGATAACCGGATAATGCACCTGCTTGATCAACATTAAATTGGTGCCCACTAGCCGAAAATCCTTCATCCGTTCCGCTTAACAACTTCCATATCGAAATTACCGGTAAGGCCCCCAGGCTTAAAGCATAAACATGCACACCTGCGGTTTGCAATTTCCCCACCATATCATCGGCCAGGCTTTTTCTGATGATGCTGATCCAGACCAGATCGCCTGAAAAAGCCTCCTGTACATAAAAATCTTTTCTT
Source organism: Pedobacter sp. KBW01 (assembly GCF_003852395.1). Classification (NCBI taxonomy): domain Bacteria; kingdom Pseudomonadati; phylum Bacteroidota; class Sphingobacteriia; order Sphingobacteriales; family Sphingobacteriaceae; genus Pedobacter; species Pedobacter sp. KBW01. The sequence goes on along the minus strand of NZ_QAJQ01000031.1, from coordinate 8,598 downwards.
TCAACAGAAGGGAAGGCTGTTCTAAACAAATCTTTATTTTCTGTTCCACTCCCCTTAACCTGCTTATGTATTATCCCCTTGCCGCTAATAGCCAGTGTAACCGGAATTTTGCGTGGGAGGCGTTCGAGTACTTTTACCAGTGTACCTTCTACCGTATGGTGTTCTGCAGCATCTATGCTATCGCCTTTACGCGTAATTACCGCATAGCTGCAGCGATAGGTTTCGTTTTGCAACAAGGCAAGTTCAATAGCCAGTATTTGTTCAAAGGGTTCGAACATGCCTAATATAAAATTGTAGGTTTAATAAATACCAGTGTTACCACTTTGTTGTTCGATTTCTCCCTGCTGCTGAAAAGCCATTTCAATATTGGAATCCGTGATAAAATAGGCACCCCCGAACCATTCTCACTGCTTTCAGTTCGTTCTAAACCACCCAGTACAATCATATCTTCGTTTTTAGCCCTGATAATAGAACTGAATTTGCTCGTTGATTTGGGTGGTGGTGCATTTAAAGGCGGATTACCGATAAAATCGGAAATGTTTACCTTAATGTTCAGTGTAACCTGGTCATCGCCCGAAACAACAGGCTTGATATCGATTTCGAGATTTGCATTCACCTCAGTAAACTGCTCGGTTACCACCGTTTGCGCGTTTAACGAAGGAATCACATTTTGGGTTTTCTGACTATAGAACCGCGAGCTTCCGATGCTTAAATTCGCCGAGTGGCCATTCAAGGTTGATAATTTCGGTACCGAACGGATATCGACATTATTATTATTTTCGAGCGCACTGAGCTTCACATAAAAGTTGGGGGTTACCCTCCCCAGGTTTACCGAACCATTCCTGCCCAGTTTGGAAAGAAAATTATTAATAGAATTGGCTCCAAAAGTATAATCGATACCCGGTAATATCGTACCACCCGTCCGAACGCTATCAGAAACCCCGGCAGAAATACCGGTTTTAACAGATTTTCCTTTTCTTACATCTACTAACGTTACTTCTATCAGTACCATGGGTACTACCCGATCGATTTGTTTAATGTAATTCTCGATTTCATTTACCTGTGGAGAAGCCCCCGAAAGTAACAAGGTGTTCTGTTCCCTGAATTCTTTAATCTCAACACCTTTTTTCCATTCGGACGGGATCATCATCTGAATGGTATCCAGCGAGCGGTGTTGCAATTGCACAATCCTGTTGGCCCTTAACCCCTCTAGCTTTCGATCGCCAATCAAATACACACCTCCATCTTTTTTAAAAGTGTACTCAGTCCCCTGCAATAAGGCTGTAAGAAAAGTATCATAACCAATCCCGTTTAATTTGGTACTCACCGTTCCTTTAATATCTGAATAGATAAAATAATTGGCACCTACCTCATTTGAGGCCGATTTAATCAAGTCCAGTATCGGTGTATTCAGCGCATCAACACTTACCATGCGGTTGCCCTGGTTATCTTTTCGGCCACTTAAATTAAAATTTGAGGGTCCTTGCCCTGCCGCAGTTTTATTACTTCGTTTTACTGCTGTGGCCTGATCGCCGTTTACATAAAGCTCTTCGCCTTCGCCTAAAGCCTGAAAAATAAATACCCCATCATTGGTTTTGCTCATTTTAAGCTCATTGGCATAAGCCAGTTTTTCTAACGCTACCTCAAAAGGAGCTGCAGCAATAAAACCACTTACTTTTTTGCCCATCAGTGCCACAGGGACCACCACATTTTTTTGCGAAAGCTGGCTAATTTTCTTCGCTACCTGGCTTAAGGTATCGTTATTGAGTTCAAACCCCAGGTATTCGTTTGATGCATTGTAGTTAACACGAAAATCTTTGGGTATTACTGCAGGCTTGGGTGTTTGCACCTTGGTTACCGACATGATGGAACCAATGAGATTAATATCCAGATCGTATTCTTTGGCAATGAACAAGATCACATTCATGGCTGTTTCATTACGGAAATTGGTATAAACCTTAAAGTTCAGTTGCGGATCGATATTGATATTCAGATTGTTGGCCTGAGCCAGTGCCCTTAAAAACTCCTGTGCAGAGGCACCCGACATCGACAGTTGAACAGGCTGGTTTAACCCAGGTACGGTTACCGAGAGATTTCTGAGGCGTTCTTCAATGGCCTTTAGTCGTTCCTGACTGGTAACCTGGGCCGAGGTGGTTAAAACGGATAGGTTTAAGACGATAAAGGCCAAACCCATCAACATTTTGAGTATCGTTTTATTCTTCATTTAGATAGCGAGTAACAAAGGGTAAATTTCTTCCATGGAGGTTAGTCCATCGGCAAATAAGGCAAAAGCATTTTTAGATAGTGTACTTATTTTTTTCTCTTCAAGGATAGGCTCAATAGCCATATTCCCTTTCCTGATTTCCTGTGAGAGCTCGGCATCAATCGGGATAACCTCATAAACAGCCTTCCGACCGCTGTAACCAGTATAATAGCAATGTGCACAACCGGTAGCAACAAAATGGGTGTTTACTGTTTTAGGTGGGGTAAACTGCCGCGGATAGCGCCCTGCCTCAAGCGTTTCTTCTTTTTTGCATCTCGGGCAAAGCAGCCTCACCAGGCGCTGGGCCACAGTGGTGTTCAACGTATTGGCCACCAAAAAGCCAGGTATGCCCATATCCATTAAACGCGATACGGTTCCCCAGGCAGAATTGGTGTGAATGGTTGACAATACCAAGTGACCGGTAAGTGCCGCCCTGATAGCCATATTAGCCGTTTCGGGGTCACGGATCTCCCCTACCATAATTACATCAGGATCTTGCCTTAAAAAGGTACGCAATGTGGCCGCAAAACCTAATCCGATATTTTCTTTTAATTGCACCTGGTTTACACCTTCAAGCGTATACTCAATCGGATCTTCGATGGTGAGGATATTCCGTGTACTTTTATTTAAAAGCTTTAATGTAGCGTAAAGCGTAGTGGTTTTTCCCGATCCGGTTGGCCCACTAATTAAAATAATACCATTTGGCCGTTGCACACCTTCCATATAATGTTGCATATCCTGTTCGGATAAACCGAGGGTATTTAAATCGATATCTGTGCTACTGTTATTTAATAATCTGAGCACTATTTTTTCGCCATAAAGGGTTGGCAATACCGATACCCTGATATCGAAAGCCGCAAAACGTGAAGAGGTAAACTGAATCCTGCCATCCTGCGGTAAACGCTTTTCGGCAATATCCAGGTTGGCCATGATCTTGATTTTATTGATCAGCGCAGGATAATCTTTCTTTTCGATCTGGTAACGTTCAATCATCATCCCATCTATCCTTACCCTAACGCGCGAGCGTTTTTCGAAAGTTTCGATATGGATATCACTGCTTTTTAACCGCCTGGCTTCTTCAATCAATACATTTAAAAAATCATCATTGGCAGAGATTACCGAAACCTCCTTTTCATCACTTTCTACCGGCACATCGCCCAGATAATATTTGGAGATCAACCTGCTGATTTCCTGTTCGTCCAGGGGTAATAAAGAGATGTTACAACCCAGCATTACCTGCAATTCATCAACAAGCTGATCCTGATCGCCAAGGCCATCCCAACACAACACCAAATTGCCGTTTGCTCCGCGTTCTTTCGGAAATACACGGTATTCCATGGCAAACTCCTTGGATATCAATCCCAGTATTTCAGGTTTAATTTCCATAACCTAACAAATTTATGAGGTTATCATCAGCAAGCAGGTTGATAAACGGAAAATACCAGCTAACAGCTATCAGGATCATATACATCAAAGCCTGGTACCCGGCTAAGGGTATTTTTTTACCATGAGCGCTAGACTGATATCCAAAAATTGCCGTCACCAGGATAATCAGCATCAGACTTAAAAGGTAAAAAAGCACATAATTTAAAAAGGAAAGACCAAAACACAGTACCACCAGGAAGAACAAATCTCCTAAACCGAAAAAGCCATCAAATATATTGGTTAGTTTTTTTTGTTTGATCGAAATATAGCCAGTGAGTACCGCAAACTGCAAAGCTAAAAACAGACTGCTTTTTACTGCCTGTGAAATTGTAGCCGTAAAACCCAGTGTCTGTACTGAAGCAGCTGCCATAACCAGCAAAAGTACCGGAAACATCCACCAGTAAATTCCCCGGTACTTAAAATCCTGATAAACCATGCCTGCTAACAGCATAAAAATCCCACCCTGCAACAAAAACATTAATCGGCAACTACTTCCTTTAAGTTTTTGTCCTGGTCTATCTGCCAGACATTGAAAGTACCATCGCCATCAAAATCGGCAACAGCTGTGGCTTTGGCCGTAAAAGTATTGTTGGTAGCCGCTGTAATTTCGATTTTATAATTGGCTTTGCCATCTTTAGCATCTGAGGTTAGCTTCTCCTGGATAAACCCGATTTCGAGCAAATCCACAGAATATTTAGAATGTTCGTAAAAGTAACTCTGCTCGAGCTTAGCCACATGCTCCAGCTGCATTTTAGCTTCGGTTGTTTTGGCTTTGGTAATCAGCGGCATCAGATTAGGCAATGCCAGCAAGATCAATATGCCAATAATGGCCAGTACAATCAGAATCTCCGTAAGGGTATAAGCGTTGAGTTTTTTAGATGTATTTATTTTCATTGTACACGTTAATTTCTTTGGCCCGCTTAGTTTTAATAAGACGAGGGTGTAAAATGCAAAGAAATAAATAATTTTCCCAATATTTTTGACGAACAACAGAAATCAAATGATATTATTTCACATTAGCGTGAAGGACGAAATCTGGAATGGCTAATCAGTTTACTTTTTAACAATTAAAATTCTGCAAAATTTTGTCTTTAACAAAGTATATCCTCCCCTCCCGGTAACGAATACAAAATGGCCGCAATTACTAATAGGAGTCTTCGAAACCTTAAGGGCCTCTAAAGACCAGATCTGGATTGCCCCCCACAAATAAACAAGAGACGGTCCTTTACCGGACAACAGCCTCTAAATATAAAATCTGTTAAGCACAAGTCATCCGCTTACACAAAGACTTACGCGAATAAGGGACTAACAAGGTATTTATTATTTACAGACCCTGAAATGAAGTTTTTCTTTTCCCAAAAGCATAGCAGTCATTCTTCTGTAAAGGATGTATATTGCCGTTCATTACATCAAAAGCATAACGTACGTTACCCAAATGATCGCTTAGCTTATAGTGGTAGGTATAAATGCCACCATTGGTTTAATTCTGTCCAGAAAAACAAAAAGCCTGGCGCTAAGGCCAGGCTAAAATGTAATCTGTTTAAGCACAAGTCATCCGCTTACACCTCCTAAAACACTAAGACTTGCACTAGTGAAGGGATAGTTTTTTAGGCATTGAGCGCTCTGAAGATTATCCAGCTCGCTAAATTCCATTTCAGGACATACGGCGCAAGCAGGGCTAATCAAATTTGAACTCCTACACAAATAGCAATGACCGGCAATTTATATCGCCAGGCATTGCAACTTTATCTATTTTGTGAGACAGGCATCAGTAAAATACCTTAGAGGGACGCTAAAACTAGATAGGTTTATATCTCCTGGTTTTGCCACAATTTTATCCATTTCCCACATCCCACGGAATTGTGTCAGACTAGGAGTTTATTTAGTATTATATTTATCTGAGACTTCACCCGTTTTTGGGTTAATAATTATTGCTGTATCACACCAGTTAAACAGCACTATTTGATCCATATCATTTTTTTCACATTAACATAAGGGCAATCTTTCGACTTTTGGATTAATTCAACTTTCCCTATTTGCCATAAAAAATCTCCGCACAATTTTATTCCAAATACATTTTGGTTGTACACCTCGTTAGCAGGAATATTTAAAATAAGTATAATTATATCTTCAACCAATACTGCTTGTTTTATTGGGTATTTAAAAACAAGTGGTTCCCCTGTATTAAAGTGAGGAACGAGCTGACTGTTTTTTTTGCCCGGGGTCTTCGTCGGGGCTCAGACTGACACCCAACACACAGGCTATTATTTCAATGGATGATGTTTGTTCAAGGCTTCTTTCAAGTCCTCAAAATTGTTTGTTTGGTAACGCTCTGTACTGCTCACATAACGATGTCCAGCCATATACTGAACCGTTCTTAAGTCTTTTTCTTTCAGCCATTCGGTAATTACACTTTGACGGATCTGGATTGCGTTCTTTAACTTGGGATTGATTTTTCTTAAGGCATGATTTAGGCACCAATCCCATAACAGGAGAGGTATTTCCTGCCGATAGCCCATACAACCAGCCCCAAATCATTAGGGCGCTTTTCTTCGCCATTAACGAACTCGAAGCCCTCGCCGATAAAGGAAACTAGGGAATGCCATGGAGTGAGGAAGAAGATACATTGCTTACACAACGTTTCAGCGAAGACATTAAGATAACTCAACTCGCTAAACTACATTCCCGTACCTATGGAGCAATTAAAGCCAGGCTAATTAAACTAGAACTCTTGCAGAAATAACAAGCCCAACAGTTTTATTGGGCTTTGTTATGTAAGTTACATTTTGGTCTTGGCGAGACGCTAAGACTAGATAGGTATATTTCTCTCCATGAAGCTATTCCCACTTCTGCCAGTCTGAATCTTTACTTTCTCTCCATAAACCTTCACCTATAGACAGATCTATAATTGGCCATAATGTAGTATCTATCCCCAAAATTGTTCCCAACGGAACTATTCTAATATCTTCTTCTTTAACATCTGGCCCCGGCCCCGAAAACATTTCCCATACACCTTCTTCCCACCTAGTAAGTTCGGTTATTGTCTTGCCTGTTAACGCATCAAAATCAGTAATTACATAAGAATTTACTGGTGCTTTTATATTCCAATCTGCGTCAAGCCATTTCCAAATAGGATCATTTAGGTTCCTAGATTCCGACATTAATGGTATATCTAGTGTTCTTTTTACTGGAATAATTTGATAAGCGATAATTTTACTTGTATCATAATAATCATATACGCCCAACATCATTTTTTCAGCCCAAGATGGGTCTACCTTCCTCAAGTAAAAGGTACTTTCGTTAGGTAATGAAAACTTAGAATCAACGATATACCCAGATCGCAATCGACTAATTACATGATCAAATACCACCTCATTATCTTTCACTGAGTTAAATCCTCCTGCCATGATCAATTCAAAACCTAGCTCTTCAGTTAATCCAATAGAGTAAGAAAAATCTGGATGCTGTCCACCATTAACGAGCGTAATGTGATAGCCATTTTTATCAATATTTGTTCTGATAATATTTAAAAATTCCTTATTTGTCATTATTAGTTATTTTTTTGTACTGTGTAAATAAGTATGACATTCTTTACAGACAGGAGTAGTTTTTGTTCCTCCATCTGCATGTCTCTTTGGATAATGATGTGACCTTGTATCTTCAGGTTTTGTTTTATTACCGCAATTTGTGCAGTTATTATCGTTAGCTTTTCTCTCTGCTTCTTTTTCTTTAGCTGTAGGAACTCTTTTCTTTTCTCTCTCTGCTGGAGGAACTGTTCCTTTACCAGTTGGGGATTTTTCAAGTTTTCCTGCCGTACCTCTTGCTGTTGTATTAGGCTCTGAAGCAGTTTTCTTTGCTTCATTTACCTTGTTAATACGCTCTTCAATTTGTTTAAATGTTGCAGTGGTAGAAACAATAGTAGGAATGATTAACGAACTAGGTTTTGAAGGAGACGGTTTCCATCCATTGGAACCCATATCTTGGGGTAAAAAAACTCCCACAACAACCCCTGCAATAGCAGTTGATGCCCCCACACCGACAACTTCTACGCCTTCAGCTATAGTAGCGAGTCCTCTTAAAATTGCGCCACCAACAGTTAACACACCTGTTGATGCTGTTTGTTTTGGCTTTGGATCTTCTCCGTCATCAAAATCTTCATTAACATCCTCTCCAAACATTCCATCTGGATCTGTATGGCGAATAGGATCATCAAACGCATAAGCATAAGGCGTTGTCTTTCGATCAAGTTCAGACATAGGATCCACCACATTCCATCTACCAATCACCGGATCATAGAACCTTGCGCCATAATCATATTGGCCTAACTCCTCTTGTAACTCCTTACCATTGTAAAGGTACTTGTTAAGCCCCGCTTTTGCAACCGGCTCTTTTCTCAAACCAAAAGCATAATAATCATCACGTTGCAATACCTCTAACTGGTTAGTATTTGGATTACGGTAAAAAGTAACCCTTACATTCCCCAAATGATCGCTCAGGTTATATTCATAACTGTAACTGCTACCATTTCTACGGGCCAAGCCTTCTTCAGTTTGGATGAAATCGATGCTGTTATTGGTGTATTGGATACCATCGATATAATTGGTGGTGATACCACCTGCTTGTTTTTGCAATTTTTCACCAGCGGCAGTATAAGTATAGTTAACATTCGGACCAGTAACCGAAACAGGCAGGTTAAGGTAATTATAATTAATGTTGGTAATACCCCTAGCCGTATTGGTTTTCTGGTTACCATTAGCATCGTAGCTATAGGTACCGTTGGTAAAACCACTAATGGCTGTCAACCTGTTCCCATCGTAACCCGTATAGTTGTAGGTACCAAAATTATCACGGGTTAAACTGGTAATATTACCCATCACATCATAACTAATAGTTTCGCCAAGGTTATTGCC
>NZ_QAJQ01000030.1:0-64686 GCF_003852395.1 Pedobacter sp. KBW01 | reverse complement strand
GCATTTTTCCTTTAAGCTTTTATACCATTAAGACCGTATGTATGAAAGCGTTAATTAGCCAAATAAGATAGAGTTCTTGCTAAAAGGTTGTAGATTAATAATAATCAAAGGTTTACAAACACTTAACAGAAAGAACTGTAAAATTTCGTTTTAACAAAATAATCGAACTGTAAGCGGAGATTGTGTGAGGCAACCAAATTGTTAACAAAACGTGATAATTAAAATGATGTTGATAATTTAAAGTTGATTTAAAACTGATTTGGTGCTAAATATGTTAATATCACAAGGTTTGCAGTAATATTTGGTTATCTTTGCTTACAACAAATATATAAATACGAATAATGAGTTTTTTTGCAGATAAAAGAAGGGAAGTGATGGTGCATATAGAACAGTATATGCTGGAGATGATGGATACCTATCTTAAACCGATCGATACCAACTGGCAGCCATCTGACTTTCTACCTGATTCTACAAGTGATACATTTTATCAAGATATAAGAATACTAAGAGATAATGCAAAAGATCTTTCGTACGATCTTGTAGCGGTATTAATTGGCGATACGATTACTGAAGAGGCTTTGCCTACTTATGAATCGTGGTTAGCGATGGTGCAAGGACCAAGTATGAAAGAAGATGGTGGATGGATGAAGTGGAACAGGCACTGGACTGCTGAGGAAAACCGCCATGGTGATTTATTAAATAAATATTTGTACCTATCGGGTAGGGTAGATATGCGCCAGATGGAAATCTCAACGCAATACCTGATTGCTGATGGTTTCGACATTGGTACCGGACATGATCCATACCGCAATTTTGTTTATACTTCTTTTCAGGAGATGGCAACCAATATCTCGCACAGAAGGGTAGCTTCGTTAGCCAAAAAAGATGGAGATACTTTACTGTCAAAAATGTGTGGTGTAATTGCTTCTGATGAAGCAAGACACGCAAAAGCTTATAAAGATTTTATGAGCCGTATTTTTGAGGTTGATCCAAATGAAGCGATGTTGGCTTTTGAGGATATGATGCGCCAGAAAATTGTAATGCCTGCACACTTTTTACGCGAAGTTGGTTTAAAAATTGGCCAAACCTTTGGCCATTTTACTGATGCTGCGCAACGTTTAGGCGTTTACACAGCAATTGATTATGTTGACATTATGCAGCAGTTAATTGTTGACTGGAAAATTGAAGGTATGCGCGATTTAAATGAGGCTGGAGAAAAAGCACGTGATTATATTATGGCTTTACCTTCGCGTTTATTGCGTGTAGCAGAAAGAATGAAAAATCCTACTATTGATTATAAGTTTAGCTGGATTGCGGGATAAGCATCACTGATTTTACAATATTTTAAAACCTGTTGCCTATAGCAGCAGGTTTTTTTATTTGTGGTTAATAAAAAACTTGATCTTGCTTAACCAGGTTAAAGCCTTTATTTTGTAAAGCTTGTTGTGCCTGAGCGCTCCAAAGTAGTGGGTTGGTATGATTGAAATGGATAAAATATATTTTACGCTTTACTGCAGGTGTTTCGTTTTTAAATAGATCTATTGTTTCTGCAACCAAAGGGTGAGGTACTTCGGCAATTGCCCGGTTGGCGAGTTCGGTATTGCTATAAAAGGTAGCGTCGACCATGGCTACATCAACATTTTTAACTTCTGTTATAATATTTTTATTCCACTTGCTCCACTTATCGATATCAGGAATAAAGAGATATTTTTTAGTAGGTGTAATAATTTTAAAGCCAGCAGTTTCCGAAAATTCATCACGGTGAGGAACTGTAAATGCGGTTACTGTATTATTGGAAACAACAATGGGTTGATCGGCTGTAAGTCCAATTATATTGATGTTGTTTAACTTAACAAGTTGGCTCCATGGGCCATTTTGCTCCAGAAAGGCTTTTAATTTAGGTAATAGGTACACTTTTAAACTATTGGTAGCCATTACTTCGCGACCAAACTCCATTAAGCCGGTATAATGACCAATATGGGCATGGGTAATAAATATGCCTTCGGGCAGGTAAGGATAGACGTTATTGGTTTGCGACTTAAAGTGTTGCAACTGTTGTTTAATATCGGGCGTAGCTTCGAACAACCACCATTTTTTATTAACGGGATCGACCAGGGCAAGCGAAACAACCTGTTTTCTCATTTTTTGATTTGCCCAGGCCATTTTACAACAGTTTTTCTGGCAGCCCATGTGTGGGTAGCCACCATCTTGCGCAATGCCTAAAGCGATAATGTATGTGGTTTGAGGTAATGTCGCAGCCCAGGTATTTGCAGCAAATAAAAATGCGAGTAGAAAGCTTAATCTTTTCATTACATGTTTCTCCTGTATTGTCCGCCAACTTCGTAAAGGGCGTTGCTAATTTGCCCTAATGAACAGATTTTACATACTTCCATTAACTGTTCGAAGATATTATCACCGGCAACAGCGGATTTTTGTAACTGTTTCAATAAACTGGCAGCTTTATCATTATTGCGTTGCTGAAACTTTTCTAAAGTAGAAATCTGAAACTGTTTTTCTTCTTCGGTAGCCCTGATCACTTCGCCGGGAACAATAGTAGGTGAGCCATTTTTATTTAAGAAAGTATTTACACCAACAATCGGATATTCACCTGTATGTTTCAGCGTTTCGTAGTACAGGCTTTCTTCTTGTATTTTTCCACGTTGATACATGGTTTCCATAGCTCCTAAAACACCACCACGATCGTTAATGCGCTTAAATTCTGTCAGTACAGCTTCTTCTACCAAATCAGTTAACTCTTCGATAATAAAAGCCCCTTGTAATGGATTTTCATTTTTGGCCAGACCTAACTCACGGTTTATGATTAATTGAATGGCCATTGCCCTTCTTACCGATTCTTCGGTAGGTGTAGTAATGGCTTCGTCGTAAGCATTGGTGTGAAGCGAATTACAATTGTCGTAAATGGCATATAATGCTTGTAAAGTGGTACGGATATCGTTAAAATCAATTTCCTGAGCATGTAATGAACGACCTGAAGTTTGAATGTGGTATTTCAGTTTTTGCGAACGATCATTCCCTTTATATTTGTTTTTAATGGCTTTTGCCCAAATTCTACGTGCCACACGACCAATCACGGCATATTCAGGATCGATACCATTAGAGAAAAAGAAAGAGAGGTTAGGTGCAAAATCATCAATATGCATCCCCCTACTTAAATAATACTCAACAAAGGTAAAGCCATTACTCAACGTAAAAGCCAGTTGCGAGATGGGATTGGCCCCAGCCTCGGCAATGTGGTAACCTGAAATGGATACTGAATAGAAGTTTCGTACTTTTTCATCAATGAAATATTTCTGAATATCACCCATCATCCTTAGAGCAAATTCGGTAGAAAAAATACAGGTATTTTGTGCCTGATCTTCTTTTAAAATATCGGCTTGAACGGTTCCGCGCACCGAGCTGATAGCTTTAGCCCTTATTTGTGCATACACATCTGCAGGCAACACCTGATCGCCTGTTACGCCCAAAAGCATCAGACCTAAACCATCGTTTCCTTGCGGCAAAGTACCATTATAAGCTGGTTTATCAGCATTTTTGGCTTTATAAATGGCCGTAATTTTAGCTTCAACTTCTTTTTCCAATCCATTTTCGATAATGTATTTTTCACATTGCTGATCGATGGCAGCGTTCATGAAAAAGCCCAGTAACATGGGCGCAGGTCCATTAATTGTCATCGATACCGAAGTAGAAGGTGCACAGAGATCGAAGCCTGAATATAATTTTTTGGCATCATCCAAAGTGGCTATACTTACACCGGAGTTACCTATTTTACCATAAATATCGGGACGGATATGGGGATCTTCGCCATAAAGGGTAACCGAATCGAAAGCGGTAGATAAGCGGTGCGCTGGTTGACCTAATGAAACATAGTGGAAACGCTTATTAGTACGTTCGGGACCACCTTCGCCTGCAAACATGCGGGTAGGGTCTTCGCCTTCGCGCTTAAGTGGAAATACCCCTGCAGCGTAAGGAAATTCGCCTGGCAGGTTTTCGGTGAGCAACCACCTTAAAATATCGCCCCAGTCTTCATAACGTGGCAATGATACTTTAGGGATTTGAAGCTTTGAAAGTGATTCATAAAACAAAGGCTGTTTAATTTCTTTATCCCGGACTTTATAAATGAAAAACTCTTCCTGATAAGCACTTTTGGTATCGGGCCACTGGCGCAATAACCTTTTGCATTCGCCATCGAGTTGTTCTTCGAAAAAGGTGTAGGTTGCCTGTAAATTTCTTGACATCCCGTCCTCCGGACACCCCTCTAAAAGAGGAGAATTGATCTCCTTAGTCAGGTCAATTACACCTTTGAGCTGATACATTTTGCGGGCAATGGTTGCCTGTTTAGTTACCCACTCATTATACATCTGGCTCGATTCTGCAATTTCGGCCAGGTACCGGATCCGATCGGGAGGAATGATATAAATCTTTTCGGATTGATCGGTAGTCAATTCCATTTTGGCTTTGAAATCAGTTCCGGTTTTAACCTTTATTTGTTCCATTAAGGCCACAAACAAGTTATTCATGCCCGGATCGTTAAACTGAGAGGCCATAGTGCCATAAACCGGGATTTCATCGTCCTTGGCATCGAAAATGTTATGGTTTCGCTTATATTGTTTACGTACATCTCTCAGCGCATCCAGGGCACCTCTTTTATCAAATTTATTAATGGCTACGAGATCGGCGAAATCAAGCATGTCTATTTTTTCCAATTGGGTAGCTGCACCAAATTCGGGAGTCATTACGTACAATGAAACATCACAATGTTCGGTAATTTCGGTATCAGACTGGCCAATTCCTGAAGTTTCGACAATAATCAGATCGTAGCCTGCAGCTTTGCAGATATCAATACTTTCCTGCACGTTTTTAGATAATGCCAGATTGGCTTGCCTGGTAGCTAGCGAGCGCATATACACCCTGGGGTTGTTGATGGCGTTCATCCTGATCCGGTCGCCAAGTAGGGCTCCTCCGGTTTTCCGCTTAGAAGGGTCGACAGAAATAATGGCCAGCGTTTTATATTTCACTTCCACCAGAAAACGACGTACCAGCTCGTCAACCAGCGAAGATTTTCCGGCTCCACCGGTTCCGGTAATGCCCAGTATAGGTGCCGTATTGTTTTGTGATAGCCGCTTTAATTCATCAACAAATTTTTGTGCGCCTTCCGGATCATTTTCTGCAACAGTAATAGCCCCGGCTATGGCTTTAATATCTTTGGCGGGTATGGTTGCTAACTCATTGGTGATACTGGTTTTGGTTACAAAATCAGTTTGCACCAACATATCGTTTATCATGCCCTGTAAACCCATTTTACGGCCATCATCTGGCGAGTAGATTTTCGAAATCCCATATGCCTGAAGTTCTTCAATTTCGGCAGGCAAAATTACACCTCCGCCACCTGCAAATATCTTAATATGCCCCGAACCTCTTTCCTGCAACAAATCGTACATGTATTTGAAATATTCGATGTGCCCGCCCTGGTAAGAAGTCATGGCGATGCCCTGTACATCTTCCTGAATGGCGCAATTTACCACTTCATCAACCGAACGGTTGTGACCCAGGTGAATTACCTCGGCACCAGACGATTGAAGGATACGGCGCATGATATTAATGGTTGCATCGTGGCCATCGAAAAGGGAAGCAGCGGTTACAAAACGGATTTTATTTTTGGGCTTATATATTTCTACTTGTTGCATAAATTGAATTTAAAACAAAGGTAATTTTAAATCTACCGGTGTTTGTCATATAAATAGCCGGATAAGCAATAAGTTGGTTCTGTATTGGAGAGATTTTGACTAAAGACTCCGAACTAACGATTCCAGACTTAAATCAGGCTTGTTCCGACTGATATTTGGTATGCAAATGTAGTAAAATATGCGGCGCAAACCGCGAATACCCTATACCGTTACGGCCTTTAGTCTATTCCAATTCGTGTCCAAACTGAAGCAGATAACCGTTATTATCGTAGATAGCAAATTCACGCATACCGAATTCAAAATCTTCGATAGGATAGCAAATGTCGCATTGATCTTTTAAATTTTCCCAAAGTAATTCAACTTCGTTTGTTTTGATATAAAGTGAGCCGCTCATCACTGCTTTAGGCATATTGCGGTGTGCATTGGGCATGCTGAACATGATCTCTATCTCATCTTTAGTGACACAAAACCAACTCAGATCATCAAATTTTGTAGCACAAGTGAAACCTAGAATTTCGGTATAAAATTTTAGCGTTGCAGGCATATCATGCGATTCGAGCATGGGGGTAAGTTTGGTGGCGGTGTATTTTGACATTTTCTAAGATAAAAAAATGAAGTTGATTTTTAATGCCAGGTTAGAGATAAGAAGAACTATTTTAGCGTTAGAACCAACCAGAAAGATGGAGACCTTGAAATACCCATCCGACCGGCCGGGCGGAAATCCGATAACTATCGGATGGGGGTGACGATTACCTATAAATAAAAAAAAACTATGCTGGTGGGCATAGTTTTCTTTGAATTATTTATTGGTTATTTCTGTTATTGGTTCTCCTACTGTTCCGTTTGGCATTTGGATGTGGAGTAGAGCAGCCAGTGTGGGTGCAATATCAGTCATGTAGTGTGTTTTATTGGTCGCACCTGGTTTAATTCCCCAGCCCATAAACACAAGTGGAATATGCGAATCGTATGGGTTCCAGTTACCATGAGTAGTACCGGTGCTGCCGCCATTAAACCAGTTTGGTTGCAAAACGTAATAAATATCTCCACTTCTGCGTGCGTTATATCCATTGGTGATCATCTTTTTCTGAATCTCCTGAAGTGTGCTTTGCGAAATGTTTGCAATATCTACTGCATTCTGAAAGCCGTCTAAAGTTTTTAAGAATTCAACTGATGCTGATTTGATCACGTCGAAATTCACTGACGCTTTATCTGTTTTAGCGTGGTCGAAAATGATCTGGTTGTTCATCGATCTTAAAACCACATTGTTAACTTTGAATTTATCGTTCAGATAAGTATTTAATTTATTGGCAATGTCTCTGTCGCTTACAATACCAGAAGGCATTTTGTTTTCTTGCATAAAGCCCGGAACATGTGCAGCACCGTGATCGGCAGTTAAGAATACAGTATAGCTGCCTTTACCTACTTTTTTATCCAGATAGTTAAAGAATTCTTCAATGTCCTTATCTAAACGCAGGTAGGTATCTTCTGCTTCAATAGAGTTAGGACCGTAAGCGTGACCAACATAATCGGTAGAAGAGCAACTAACAGCTAAGAAATCGGTAATATTATCCTGACCTAAATCTTCTGATAAAATAGCCAATTTAGCCAAATCTAAAGTAATGGTGTTACCGTAAGGCGTACTTCTAATCGCATCGAAGTTTTTATCGATATTTTGGGTTAACTGGTGCGGGAACGTATTGTTTTTGCCTTCATATTCTTTGGCATCAGCAGTACTGTTTACGTAAGTGTTAATCGGGTATAGTGTTTCCCAGTTTTTGGTATAAAACTTATTGGCCAGTTTTAATTTGTTATAATCGGCAATCCAGGTTGGCACTTCTTTCATGTAATAGCTACTGGTAATCCAGTTGCCGGTACTGCCCTGGTACCAGTAAGCTGCATTTGCAGCATGACCAGCAGGAAGGATAGAACCTCTGTCTTTTAAGGAAATACCGATTACTTTCCCTTTAAAATTGGTGGCTAACCTCAACTCATCGGTAATGGTGGTGGTTAACATATTTTTTGGCGACATGTTTCCTTCTGAAGAAGGTGTGCTACCAACCGTAGTTACAGTCGAATCTTCGGTACAATAAACGTTCTTTTTGGTCTCCGGATCGTACCAATCGTTACCAATAATACCATGTACAGCTGGTACAGAACCAGTATAAATACAAGTATGACCACAAGCAGTATAGGTTGGCGTATAGGGAATAAATGTATTTTCGACTGAGAAACCCTCGTTTACTAATCTTTTCAATCCACCATTGGTGTAACGGTTGTAAAAGCGGTACAGATAATCCCAACGCATTTGATCTACTACCAGGCCAACCACCAGTTTAGGGCGGGCTACTTCGGCTGGAAATGCTTTAGCTGATGCGGGTGTTACCTTTTTAGATTGCCCGAAAGCAATTGAAATAGAAAGAATAGAAACTGAAAAGATCAGACAAGGAATTTTTCTCATTTTATTTTTATTAATGCGGCTAAAGTAACCATTTTTGAATGAAGATATTTTGAACTTTTTGTAAAGATTTTATATCGCTTCGGCCACCACAAATGTGCTTCCACCAATATAAACCAGGTCTTTTGCACCTGCCGATTGAATGGCTGTTGCTTTGGCTTCAGTTACCGAAGAATAGGTATTTCCTTTTAAGTTAAATACAGCCGCCTGTGCAGCAAGATCACTGGCTGCTAAACCCCGTTCCAAATCGGGCTTACAAAAATAATAAGTAGCATTTTTAGGCATTAGCGATAAAACTTTAGAAATATCCTTGTCTTTAACCATTCCGAAAACGATATGGAGGTTTTGATAAGGCGTTTGGCTGATGTTTTTGATTACCTCGTTAATTCCGGCTTCATTATGCCCGGTATCGCAGATTACCAAAGGGTTTTTACTTAGTGTTTGCCAACGCCCCTGTAGGCCTGTCTGTTTTTTAACCTGACTTATTCCCTTAAAAATACTGGCTTCATCAGTTTTGATTTCCGTTTTCTCATTAAGCACAGCTAGTGTTTCTAAAACGGTTAAAATATTTTTGTGCTGGTAAATACCAGTGAGGTCGCTTTGTAGGTTTTTATATTTGATTTCCTCTCCCTGATAAACTGACAACGAAAGTTTATTGTTTTTGATTTTAAAATTCTGCGCCCTTAAAACTACGTCAGCAAAAATAATTGGAGCATTTTCTTGCTCTGCCTTTTTTTCGAAAACCGGAGCCGATTCGGGATGGGTTTCGCCAATTACAACTGGTGTGTTTTTTTTAATTATTCCCGCCTTTTCACCTGCAATTTCGGTCAGGGTATTGCCCAGCATGTTGGTGTGGTCTAAACTGATATTGGTAATTACCGAAATAAGCGGATTGATGATATTAGTCGAATCGAGGCGGCCGCCTAAACCTACTTCAATGATTGCGATATTTACCTGATGTCTGGCAAAACAATCGAAGGCTAAGGCAACAGTGACTTCAAAAAACGAAGGTTCGACCTTTTCAATCAGTTTTTGCTGATTTTTAACAAACGAAATCACTTCCGTTTTACTGATCATT
Organism: Pedobacter sp. KBW01; assembly: GCF_003852395.1. Taxonomy (NCBI): domain Bacteria; kingdom Pseudomonadati; phylum Bacteroidota; class Sphingobacteriia; order Sphingobacteriales; family Sphingobacteriaceae; genus Pedobacter; species Pedobacter sp. KBW01. The sequence goes on along the minus strand of NZ_QAJQ01000030.1, from coordinate 55,448 downwards.
TTTCCATTGATCCGGATCCGCTCGCGAAAATCTTTTAAATGCGGTGAAGTGTATAAACCTGTTTTATAACCTTGCGCCTGTAAAACAGATGCCAGCATATGCGAGGTTGAGCCCTTGCCATTGGTACCACCTACATGTATGCTTTTAAACTGATGTTGTGGATTTCCTAAAGCTTCGCAGAAAATGATGGTATTGGTTAAATCTTTTTTAAAGGCCGAAGCACCTACACGTGTAAACATGGGCAGTTTACTGTATAAATAATCGAGTGTTTGTTGGTAGTTCATATTACAGGTCAAATATAAGCTGAGTATTGCTATTCTGAAATGAAATAATGAAGATTATACTAAATTATAAAAGACGTTATAAACAGAATAAAGATATTATATGACTCATTATTTAAAACCTGAAGTTTTGAATAATATCTGATTATATTTGTTGATTATCTAACGATTCTCATTATAGTGATTAAAAAAATCAGTTTAACGCTTCTAGTATTATCTTTATTTGTGTCTAAACTCTTGGCACAAACCTTTTACGTTAGTTCTTTAATTAATCCTTTATATGTTCCAGGCGGGAGTTATATTTATAAGGTTGAGCTTACAAATGAAGGAGTAAAGTATACTAAAATACAGGAATGTTTAACAGGCGACAAGTTCTTTTCCATAGCAATGAATAAAGATAATTTATTTTGGTTGAGAGATTCTGAAATCTACACTGCAAACATGAAAGAAAACAGCCTGGAAAATTGTAGAAGATTATTTCCAAGCATGGCTTTTTCAAATTCCCTAACACTCGGTTATAATAACAAATTATATTATTGCTCAACTTTTTTATTTGAGGCTGATGTTAACACAGGAAAAACAGACATATTAGGGCCACTTAATTATTTACCTAGCGGTGATATCTGTTTTTATAAAAAAGAACTCTATATGGCCACCACTCAGGGGATAGTTAAGGTGAACCTTAAACAGCCTAATAAAAGCACACTCCATATCCCTTTACCTGGAGATTTATTCCTTTATGGAATTGTAAGTGTTTCAACAGGCACAAGGAAAAATACTGTTTATGGATTATCGAATGTAGGTAATTCACAAACAGATATTATAGAATTTGACATAGAGAATCAAAAAATGGTAGGTGTAGTCGGGAAACTTCCATTTAATGTTTTGGATGCTGCCAGTATGGTGGAAGATGGCAGTATTATCGGGATAGAATTGGAGAAAATTGATATTTATCAGGATTGTATTTCTGGTAATACTGCAAATGTTGATATCAGTACGGCACCACATATTGAAGATTTTACTTATACATTAAATGGTGTTTCTAATAGCACTGGTAAATTTACCGGCTTGCCCAAAGGACAGTATACGCTTTCTATAAATTCTGCATCGGATTCGTATACAACAACAATTGATGTGCCTGAAATGAGCTTGATAAAACCGGTTTATAGTTGGCAGATCAAAAATCAGCTTTGCGAAACCCCTGGTGAAATTACTTTTAGTACGCCCGAACAGAATAGCAGCTATCAAATCAGGTATAGTGGGAAATTATATCCATTTAACAATACCTTTTCTAATTTGTTGATTGGCAAATCAAATCATTTCGAAATTGTAAATAAATATGGATGTAAGGTTGATGAACAGGATATTGCCGTTGGACGGGATCAGTGTAAAATTCAATTTGATAGGGTTGATGTGGTGCAACAATGCGATGTTTTTCATCAGGGAATCATCAATATCTTAACTAAGGCGCATACCGCTGCTTATACCTATACTTTAAATAATAGCATTAGTAATGTAACCGGGGTATTTAAAAATTTAGTTGCGGGCTCTTATCAGGTTAAAATTAGTTCTGACGAAGATGTATTTGAAACCAATGTAATCGTACCTGATTATAAGCAGCTGCAGCCAAATTTTTCTTTCGTCAAAATTAATCCTGCCTGCGCCAATAAGGGGCGTATCCAGTTTAATTCTTTCACTGGTAGTGACAATTATCAAATTAAGCTTAAAAATGACATTTTACCATACGATTATACATTTAATAACCTCGAGATAGGTAAATATCATTTCACTGTTCTTAGTAAAGTGGGCTGTCTAATTGATGAGTTTGATGTAGAATTGGTATATGAACCCTGCCCAATTGTAATAAATAATATCGAAATCCTGCAAGAATGTAATGTTTTAGGTAAAGGATTTATTAAAATTAATTGCCCGTCAATTCCTGAAACCTACACATTTACCCTTAATAATTCGGTATCAAATAGTACAGGTACTTTTAATATGCTTGACCCAGGTAGTTATACAATTGAGGTTAAAGCATCTGGTGGTGCAAGCTCAGTTAATAGAACAGTAGTAGTACCCGATTATTCTTTAAGTAAACCTGTTTCCAAAATTAATGCTAAAAACCCTGCTTGCGAGCGTAAAGGTGAAATTTCGTTTTCTATTGGTAACAACACTGCTGATTATAATATAAAATATAAAGAGGCAATTTATCCGGGCGGCCACGTTTTTTCTGATTTAATTGAAGGAGATTATAATTTTACAATATTAAAACTTAATGGTTGCATAGTTGATGAGTTAAATAAGAAATTGGTATATGAACCCTGTCCAATTATAATTAGTAACATTGAAATTATGCCCGAATGTAATGTTCTGGGGAAAGCTTTTCTAAAAGTTAACTGTCCGCCAATTCCCGAAACTTATACATTTACGCTTAATAATTCTATTTCGAACAATACCGGAGTTTTTAATATGCTTGATGTTGGTATTTACGAAATTGAAGTAAAAGCTTCAGGAGGTGCACCATCTGCGTACCGAACGGTTGTAGTGCCTGATTATTCGTTAACAAAGCCAATTACTATCGTTAATGCCAGGAATCCTGTTTGCGATTTAACTGGTGAGATATCATTTTCTATAGGAAACCGTTCGGCAGATTATAATATTAGATATAATGGGATGGTTTATCCCGGTAATTACGTTTTTTCTGGTCTTTATGAGGGAAACTATTCATTCTCTATTCTCAAGTTAAATGGATGTATTGTTGATAAACTCAATGTTGCTCTGGAAACTGAAGCTTGTAACGATATTTCATTTCCAACAGCCTTTAGCCCAAATTTTGATGGTGTAAATGATAACTTTAAGGCAAAAGAAGGGAGCAGAGCTTTTAATTTTCAAATGCAGATTTTTGATAGGAGAGGAGCAATTATTTTTTCGTCAAATAAATTATATGATGCCTGGAATGGTGATTTTAAAGGAGAACCAGCTCCTGTAGGTACGTATTTTTGGGTTGCATCTTTTACCACCCAGGAGAATAAAAAAATCATCAAAAAAGGATCAGTAACTTTAATCAGATAAATTTCATTTTGAAGATCTGAAATCTTTAGAGTGGTGCCGTAAACAATCGATTGGGCCTATAACAAAAAAGCACAGGTAAATGTACCTGTGCTTTTGAGTTATTGATTGAAATTATTATTTCACTTTAAAGTTAAAAACTACAACTCCTGTTTGATTATCTCCACCAACTTCAGTTTTACTTAATGAAGATTCTAGAACTGCTTTAATACATTTGTTTACCAGTTCAGTATCGGTAATGGTAGAGCCTTTTAGTTCTTGATTGGCACGAATAATATCTCCGTTTTTATTAAAATAAATGCGAATAGCTACCCTCCCCGTTTTTTGTCCATCATCTTGCGGAACTACCAGGTTAGAAAAATGTCTAAGTGCAATGGGCTTGTTACCAAAACCGGAACCACCTTCGCCATAATTATTTGCTAACGGATCGCCATTTACAGAACCCTGATTACCTGGTGTACTTCCAGTTCCATCGCCCTGACCCTGGCCTGTACTTTTTTTACCTTTATATAAGGCTGCCTGGTTAATGGTAGGCTTGGCCGGCTTTTCTTCAGTTTGTGCCGTTGGGGTAGTGGTTTTAACCTTGGTGGGTTTAGTATTTACCGCTAAGGCATCCTCTGTATTCTGGGTTTGTATTTCTTTATCAGTTGATTCTGTTGATTTATTAGGGGTAACTTTTTCTTCTGGGGTAACCTTGTCTGGTACTTTAGCATTAGCATTCGGGTCGGCAGATGGCTCTTCAATACTGGTATAATCATCGCCCATACCTTCAGCCGCTGTGCCGTAATTTACTACCATGCCACCCATGCCAATATCTTCTGGCGGTTGGAATGAGCCGATTACAATGAAAAAGCTGATCGCAAGCAGAAAAGCCATTATCCCGGTAGAAATGGCAACTGCTTTTGGGTAATTATTTTCTTCTGCAGTATTCATTATTTTTTAGGCTCAACAGCTAAAACAAGTTTTAATTTCAGTTTATTGGCAACATCATAGGCTACCATAATATTTTCGGCAGGTACATTTTTAGCTACGTACAAAATGATGGTTAAATCTGGTGCCAGTTTTTGGAAGCCTTCAATAACCGGTTGTAACTGATCTTCTGGTGTCGGTTTCTTATCAACGAAATAATTTAACTTTTCGTCTATAGTTACGGTAACTGCTTTTTTGGCTGTAGATTGTTGTCCGCTTGATGATTGGGGCAATAACAATTTAACTACCTGGGGATTTACCACAGCAGATGCCAACAGGAAAAACAGCATCAGGAAGAACATAATGTCGTTCAGTGCCGATGTATGTACTTCTACACCTCCTTTTGTTCTTTTGCGTAAATTCATTATTTGCCTGGTTCTTCTAATAAATCAATAAAGTCAATTGCGTCAGTTTCCATCTTAAGGATGATTTTCTCGACCATAATGTTTAAGATATGGTAAAGCACATAGGCAATGATACCGATAATTAACCCGGTTGCTGAGGTAATCATTTTAGTATATAGACCGCCCGAAATGGTTCCGATTTCGATAGCGCCTTTAATTGATACCTGGTGGAAGATGGTAATTACCCCCACAATCGTACCTACGAAACCAAGCATTGGCGCAATACCTGCAACAATACCCAATATGCTGATGTTTTTTTCTAGCTTAGAAACCTCTAATTTACCAACGTTTTCAATAGCACCTTCAATTTCCTTAATCGGGCGACCAATGCGTCTTAAACCTTTTTGCAACATGCGCGAAAGCGGAGAGTTATTGTTTCTTAAAAGCGACATGGCGCCATCTAAATTACCCGATTGGATATATGATCTGATCTGCCCCATTAGGTTCGACTCATCCTTAGTTGCTTTTTTGATGGTTAAGTAACGTTCTACAAATATAATCAGGGCTAGAAAGGCTAAAAATGCCAGGGGAATCATTACCCAGCCGCCTTTAAACAATAAATCAATAAAATGTAGTTCTGGTGCAGGCTGTGTTACGGCCTGGTTAATGGCATTTGCTGTGTCTTGTAATGCTTGTGTGGTGTCTTGAATTAATAAAGTTATCATTATGGTTGTGTGTTGTTAAATATTTGTTGTACATAGTAACCCTTTCCTTTGAGTTTCTTCTGCAATAAATCTTTTTGGGCCAAAGCTTCTTTCTCGTTGGTAAAAGTACCTAAGCTTACGTTTTGGCGTTTGCCGGGCATTTTTGCAATTTTAGCGGTAATACCCACCTTTTTTAAGGTTTTAATGTATTGTTCTGCTTTTTCTACGCTTCCAAACGATGCTCCAATTACTTCAAATGTAGCAGGGCCTGTTTTTTTTGATTCCGTTTCTGGGTTAGCAGGTACTACTTCAGCTTTTGGCGCTACCGGACTTGCCTTTGGAGTTATTTTTTTTACCGTATCAGATTTTTTTTGCTGTACCTGATTGGCTTTTAAAATACTATCGGTTTTGGCGATCGAATCCTGCTTATCTTTTAGGGTATCGATTGCCACTTTTGGCGAATCGATAATTACCTGATTTGTTTTTACAGGTTCAGATTGCCCGTTAAATAATTCGGGTTTAACCAAATAGGTAATGGCAGCTGCAATAACGATAATCAAGACTACAATAACCACTTTTAACCAGGTAGACATGCCTTGCGACTGCTCGTTGTGCTCAATAGGATCGTGACCAAAACGGTTTGGATGTTCTTCGTGCTGATGTTTAATAAAAGCAGGAGCTTCTATAACAGGTTCAGCTGGTTTAACCTCTTCTTCGAGTGGAATATAGGTTTTTGGCTGTTCTGATTCTGGTGTATGCCCAAAACGGTTTGGATGCTCTTCATGCTGGTGTACAACTGCTGGCGGAACTTCTACTTCGTGTGCTTCGGCAGCTTTACTGGCTTCTTCTGGTTCTGGTGTATGTCCAAAACGATTAGGATGCTCTTCGTGCTGATGTATAATGGCCTCCGGAACTTCAACTTCGTGATGCTCATCAATCGCAGTTGCTTCTTCTGATTCGGGCGTTTCAATTAACGTTGGGTTAGAAACAGTAGTCACAGGAGTTTCTACGCTTTTTTCAACTGCCTGTTCGGTATGTTGTAAGGTTTTTTTAAGATCGTCTTTTACCTCGTCTAACTCAACATTTTCTATTACCGGTTGTTGATACGATTTATTTTGAAAAGGTGCAGGGGCAACTGGTGCTTCGGCAATTTCATCATAAACAGCTTCATCTTCTTTGGCAGGCTCTGCCTGTGTTTCTTCAACCACAGTATCGGTAAGCGAGGGCAATCCGTAAAACTCCGAACCGTAGTTCATGTTTTTAATCGGTTCGAAATCCAATCCCTGTTCGGTAAAAAACAAACGACCGGTATTTTCTAGCTCAATTTCATGATCCTGCTCCAGTTTCTGGTTAACTTCTTCAACAAACTGAGCGATGTAATATTGAGCACTTTCGGCAGAGATATTTCTTTTCGCCGCAATAAAATCGGTTAGCGCTTTTTCTTCGGTAATATCCGTAGCAAACTGAAGGGTGTAGCCAGGAGGTAAAAACGTTTGTTTTTCCTTATCGTATCTACCGGGATATTTCTTTTTATAAAAAGTTCCCAAGCCGGTAATACCAACTTCTTTGCGTTGCTGCAAGAGCTCTAAAAGGTATGATAAGATATCCATTCGGGTAAAATTAGCGTTTTTATTTTAATTTGTTAATTCTACCTTCAAATGTAGCAATGGCCATATTTTTAATTTTCGGTTAAAAAATTGAATACAAGAAAGATATGATTTTTTATGGATGATAACGATTTAAATTATCTTTTCGCAAAAATCATACCTGTATCTACCCAAACATAACGTAGATAAATAGAGAAATGGTATACCTGCAAGCAAATGACTAAAGCTTTTCCGGTAAATTATAAAGGTAATATAACCAATGGTACAATTTTCAGAAGGGTGATTTACCCGTTAAGCGGAGTCCTGAACAGCTCTCAGTATTATAAAGATACTGTGGCCAGGATAGCGGATGCTGATGTGAAAAAGTATTTTACCTATAATTTATTTAACCACTGAGGCACAAGGATACATCTCCCGGATATAAAAAATGCCATCGTAAATATCCGTCCATGATGCCGATTCAGTAAAATGATACACGCCCTTCATAAGGAAAGGTTTTTTATTGCCCGGATTTTCTTTACGAAACTGCTTAAAGTTTACAAAAGTATAGGGTACCGTTTCAGGAATCCAGGTTTCGAAACTGTTCTTAGCTGGTGGCTCTACAGCATACTTTTTGTGGTTAATTATGCCAGAGCTTCCAATCCTGGAGTTAAAACCCAGAATATAAGTTTGTTCGTTAAGCTGTGGATCGGCTGTGAATAAATTGCCCATAATTTTCGTCTCTTTACTATTGTGCCATTTTGAGTTTTTGATTAGTTCGGGGTGTTTAATAATATGCGCATTATGTGCCCAAATAATTATTTTTTCTTTTGGAAACTTGTATTTTAAGAGCCATTTTAAATTCTCTGCCATTTGATTATCCCTAATTTCAGAATCATCACTTTTTTTGCTTAAAAAAGAAATCTCACTTTCAGTTAATGCCATTAAACTTTTAAGTAGCATCGTTTCAAAAGACGTAGGATCAGCTGCAGAAAGTTCGTGGCTGATTTGTTGTAGTGCTTCCTTAAATTTTCGCTGTTTTTGAAGGTTTTTATTGTACGTTATAGAATCGATAAAAGAAAGAAAATCTACTTTATATTTTTCAGTGTTAGTGTAGTTTATCTTTTTTCCTTTTAAATAATTGTTGATAAATGTTTTCAAATTTATATCGCTGTAGCTGCCAGTTATCTGATTATCGAAACCAGATATGATTAGTGGATTTTTATCTCTAAAAGTTTTTGGCACATAATTGTACAATAAATCCTCGCAAGAATTACATTTGCTCCACATACTAAATACATTGCCCGATAGGAAAGGATCAATTTTAGACTTTTGTTTTTCCAATCGATCCCAGCCTTCATTTAATGCAAAAAAGTCACTTTCAAATGCCAAAACATTAAATCCTTTCTCTTCGTGAAGATATTTGACTAATCTTGTTTTCGCCATAAAAGCTGGTGAGTCGCCATGATCCTGTTCGCCCATCATCACCACCCTCGAATCTCCAATTGCTTTTCCAATGGCCTGCAATTCAGAAAAATTAGTCGAATCCGGTGATATGGTTTTAATATCAACCCGCTCATCTGCTACAAATTGTTTTATATCTTTTTGTACGCATGCCGAAAAAACAATTGAGATAAGTGCGCAGGCTAATAATCGGTTTAACATGGTTTATTATTTGATCAGTTAAAAAATTGAAAGATAATGTTTTTAACTCACTGATATCTGTCATTCCAACTATTTTGTTCTTCGATAACAGACCTTTTGCAATCTGGCTTTTACTAAACAGCCATAACAAAAAATGCCTCCCGATTGCGGAAGGCATTTTTTGTTATGGTTAAATTTCTGAAGTTTTGCTAGGCATTACCTTGGCAGACATCAGGAGTTTCCTATCCTAAAAAGAATAAGTCAATCCACCAAAAATGTTAAACCCATTTACCTGATAAAACAGGTATCTGTTGTAATTTTTATTCAAAATGTTGTTTGCTTTAGCAAAAACAGAGAATTTATTGTTAATCCTGTAATCTGCTCCAATACCCAGATCAACAAAACCTTTAATGGTTTCAATTGATTCGATCGAAGTATTCGGCACCACATACTGTTGCGGGTTAACCGGGTTAGCAATATATAATTTCGCTTTTACATCGTCTTGAATAACCACAGCAGCGTTAAAGCTTAATTTTTTGTTGTAAGTATAAACAAAGTTAGAGCTTACTTTTAAGCCTGGTTTAAACCACGAATAAGTTTCCTGAGCAGGTTTCCAATCGTCGATGTTTAGTTTTCCAGTCCATTTCAGGGCGTCGCTTACCTGCACCGAGATTTCGCCCTCTAAACCGGTAAGTTTGGTTTTACCGAAATCGTAAATCACATCAAACTTATTAAAGTCGGTATAGTTGTTTACAAACAGTGGCATATCATCAAACTGCTTTACATAAATACGGGCTTTGTAACCAAAACCTGGTCCGCCGGTTCCTTTAATACCTGCACTAAAGCTTAATTTTTCGACAGTATTTCTAATATTGATATTGCTGTTTAACCATGGGTTTTCATCGGTTAAACCTTTAAGTGAGTTTCTGTTTACATCGCCCTTTACCTCACCAAAAACCTGCAGATAATCTGGAATCAGCGTAAAATCGGCAGTAACGGCAGGGAAAATCCTCGAACTGCTAAAAGCACCAAATTCCTGCACAAAATTAATACCTGCTGTAATTTTTGCACCATTAACCTGCAAACGGATATAAGGGTTTAAGCGCAATAAATTGTTGCCCACACTGGTTAAAGCATCTTTGGTATTGCCAAATTCGGTTGAAGCCGCCAAGCCTAAATTGAACGAGCTGATACGCTTGTTTAAATAACCATTCAGGCTAAAATAGTTTTCTTTGGCGCTAAACTTATCGCCCCAGATATAACCATTAGCTTTTAAAGCATAGCTAAAGGCATCCTGGTCTTCGGTAAAGTTTTTTACCATTTCGCCTTCCAACTCTACAAAGGTTAGCGCCTGCTTTTCAGGGTTAGGGTTTAACGTTGGGCGCGCATCATCAATACCGTAAAAATAGGTGCCATTGCGCTCGAAATTAAGCTTGCCGCTAAAAGTATTTTCATCTAATATGCTGCGGCCAAAAACACTCAGTTGCTGACTGCTGCTGTTCTGTTTATTCAGCTTTCCTTCCTGACTAAAATGCCTGAAATAGCCACCAAGTTGTAAGCCTTCGTCTTTGCCTGTATTAAAGTAAGCTTCGCCCAAAAGTGTAGCCAGCGAACCAAAGGCACCTTTAACATAATTATTTACCAATATACTTGCTTTTTCTTCGGCAAGGGCCTGGGCTTGTAGCTTTTGGATATCACTGTTCAATTCCAGTTTTCTATCGGTAATGCTGTAGTTCAGTTTGGCCTTGTAGGTTTTAACATCATCCAGGTTCGGACTTCTTCTCAGTTTTACTGCCTCTGCCAAAATTGGCTTATAGGGGCGAACCACTTCAATCTCCTCGTTTACGGCAGTTTTTTCTTCAGGCTTTTTATCCTGCGCCTGTGCAGTCATTAATCCAGCAGCTAAAAAAAACAGTGAACTATATATATATTTAATCGATTTCATATTGCTACTTCTTCTTGTTTAGTTTTTCCAGTTTTTCTTTGGCTGTAGGGATGATGTCATCCTTACCGTCGTAATTATCAATGATACTGAGAAGTGTACTTTTTGCCTGTAAATTATCTTTCAGGGCCACATAGTTATCAGATAGCAGGATGAATGATTTAGCTACCCAATAATCATAAGAGGCCATATTGTTGATCAGATCGAAACAGGTTTTAGATGAGGTTTTGTAATCGCCTTTGTTATACTCTACCAAAGCCAGATTGTATTTTGCCTCAGCAGCAGCAATCGTTTTGGTTTTTGCCACTACATTTTTAAATTCTTTCACGGCTGTTGTGGTATCTCCTTTTAATAAATAAGCTTTACCAGAGAATAAGCCCGAGCTGTTTTTCTCTTCTTCAGAGGCTTTTTCCGAATCTTTAGTCAGCTGCGCATATTTTAGCATGTCATCTGGCATGTTTAAGGCCGTATAAGCCTTTAACAGGTTGTTGATGGCAAAACTATAGTGCGATTTATAATCAGTAGTAGTTTCTAGTCTTTTTAAGTAAACAATGGCTTCGTTGTACTTTTTCTGATCGAGGAACAACTGCGAAATGCTAACCAATGAACGTTCCGTGTAATCGCTGGTCCAGTCGTTTAAGATAAACTCGTAATCCGGAATAGCTTCATCCGGACGTTTTAATTTTACCAGCGATTCGGCTCTGATAAATTTGGCTTCTTTCTCGTGGTTGGCTTTAGGGAATTTATCAAAATAAGCATTAACTGCCTGGAAAGCACCGTTGGCATCGCCTTTTAAGTACAAGTTATTAACGGCAGCAAAAACGATATTATCCTGTTCATTGCTCGAGTAATTACCCAGCGGGGTAGTGTTGGCATAAGTAATGAAACCATTGGCATCGCCACGATCTACATAAATGTTTTTGATCGATTCCATTGCCTGTTTAGCTTCATCAGCAGTTGGATAATCGGTAATTACTTTTTTAAATGATTCTAAAGCGGCATCGTCCTGATCCTGGTTATACTGGACCAAACCAATTGTTACCAAAGCTTTCGGTACATAACTGCTGCGCGGGTATTTGGCTACCAGGGCAACCAGATCGGATTTCGATTTATCGAAGTCGCCTTTGTTGAAATAGGTATAGGCCGTTTCGAAACCAGCATCATCGGCATAATTCGAATTCGGGAATTTAGAAAGCAAACTCTGCATGGTGCCAATTTTAGCATCGTACTGGTTTTCCAATCCCTGGATCATCCCTTTCTGGAAAGTGGCATAATCTTCAGCACTGGTGTGCCTGTTTATAATTTTGTTATAATTAGCCATCGCATCGCCGTAGTTCTTATTTACGAAATAAGAATCCGCTAAACGGATGGTGGCATCATCGATGGTTTTCTGGTCTTTATCGTTACCGGCTAAAAATTTCTCGAAATAGTTGGCGGCTTTGCTGTACTTTTCATCTTCAAAAGCTGCATAAGCCAGCGCGTAGTTCGCAAAATTGTAAACTCCGGTCTTGTCGGCATCAGGCATTTTCAAAAACTTCTCAAAAGTACTTACAGCTTCGCCATATTTGCGTAGCTCGTACATGGATTCGGCTTTCCAGTAGGTGCTTAAAGCATGTATTTCATTGTCCTCAGCAAATTTCTCCGAACGTAAGAACATCGATAATGCATTAGGGAATGCCCTCTCGTTGTAAAACTCCAATCCACGGAAATAGGTAACTTTCTGGTAAGCTTCTTTAGCTTCTAAAGTTTTATCCGGAATCGATTCCAAAATATCAACTGCCGCCTGGTAGTTTTTGGTCGTAAGCAATACTTCACCCAATAAAGTTTTGGCTTCGTTTATTTTGCGCGATTTAGGGAAAGTTTTTAAGAAACCCTGTGTTGCTTCAAGCGCTTGCTGGTGAAACTCCAGCTCGTAGCTTAATTTGGCATAGTTTAACCAGGCTTCTTCCTGAATCGCCTTATCGAAATCTAAACGCGAAGCCCTGAAAAAGGCACTTTGGGCTTTTGGTTTATCATTTAACTGGATAAAAGCTTTACCCAGGGTATGCATACCGTTTTGCAGGTAAATATCATCCGTATTTAGCTTTTCTAAAACTGTTACCGATTCTTTGTATTTCTTGTTTTGGAACAAAGAGTAGCCATACTGGTAAATGAAAAGATTGTTTTTAGTCTCGCTTTTATCTTTTGCATAAAACTCAGCAAAGTACTTTTCTGCATTTTTAAATTCAGATTTTGCAAAGTAAGAAGCAGCAACCAAACTCAGCATTTCTGGTTCGAACTGTTGCTTGGTTTTTTGCATAACCGGTAAAGCATAGCTAATTACATCATCGTAACGCTCATCTAAATAATACATCGAAGTGATGTAATACGGATAGCTGGCTTCGTAAGTTGGCGAGCCTTTTAACTTTTCGAAATTGGCAAGGGCAGTTTTATACTCTTTGTTTAAATAATTGATGTAAGCAAAATAGTAGGTGGCACTTTCCTGAAAAGCACCTTCTTCTTTTTTAACTTTCTCGAATAAAGGCTCTGCTTTTTCGAAATCTTTAAGCTCGAAATAGGCATAACCCTGCTTAAACTGGTATTCGTTTCTTTGCTTGCCCGAAAGGGTAGAAGGATCGGTTTTTTCGAACCACTCTAAAGCTTTTTTATAGTTTTTTTGGTTGAAATAAGTTTTTCCAACATAAAAATAAGCCAGTTTGGTGTTCGGGTTTAGCGGATAATCGCGGATAAACGCCTGAAACAGACTTTCAGCATCGCTATTGGTTAATTCGAGTGCACAAACTGCAGCATAGAATTTTGCATTCTCTTTTAAAAGCGAAAGTTCGGCATTGCTCTCGGTTTGGGTAGAAGGTTTATAACGTTGTAGCTCAACCAGTTTAAACTGTTGTGCGGCAGCCGTATATTTTTCTTTGTCTAATAATTCTAAGCCGGTTTGATAGTTTTTGTTAAGGTTTTGCACGGCGCTAACCTGGGCGTAGGCGCCAAAACCTCCTGCTACAAATAGCGGAATTAGTAAGTATTTTTTCTGCATTGGTTTCAAATATGGTTGGTACTAAATTAGAAATAGTATCAAAGCTTATCAACAGAAGTAATTAACATCTGTTAATAACAGCAATAAACGATAGGTTTTTAGGTTTGGTATCGTGTGGGTGACGAATGTGGAAAAGTAACCGTTTGCTATTGGTTTATTGGTAGGTTTATCGTGTAAACGAAATTGCTTAACAGTTTAACCTCATTAATTGGTTAACTGGTTAAATCGGTTAATTGTAACGAAAACCGACTCCAGACTAGTGACTAGACTCCAGACGCTAACCGCCAAACCTAACCCTGGCTTGCCAGCAGATACAATACTGCCATCCGGATGGCAACGCCGTTTTCTACCTGCTCCAGGATAATGGATTGTTTACTGTCAGCTACATCGCTGGTAATCTCCACACCTCTGTTAATCGGGCCTGGGTGCATTACGATAATTTCTTTATCGAGGTTATCTAAGATCTGTTTATTTAAGCCATACATCATGGCATACTCTCTTAGCGAAGGGAAATATTTAATATCCTGGCGCTCCAGCTGAATGCGTAGCATGTTGGCTACATCGCACCAGTTTAGGGCTTTAATCAGGTTATGTTCTACTTTTACACCCAGCTGGTGAATGTGTTTAGGAATTAGCGTGGTAGGGCCGCATACCATTACCTCGGCGCCTAAACGCTGTAAGCAAAGGATGTTGGAAATGGCTACGCGTGAGTGCAGGATATCGCCCACAATGACTACTTTTTTGCCTGCCACATCACCCAGTTTCTGGCGGATAGAGAAAGCATCAAGCAAAGCTTGTGTAGGGTGCTCGTGTGCACCATCACCTGCATTTACAATCTGGGCTTTAACGTGTTTGCTTAAAAACTGACCGGCACCTGCGTAAGGATGACGCATTACCACCATATCTACCTTCATAGATAGAATGTTGTTTACCGTATCAATCAGGGTTTCGCCTTTGCTTACCGACGAAGATGAAGCAGCAAAATTAACTACATCGGCCGAAAGTCTTTTTTCTGCAAGCTCGAAAGAAAGCTTGGTTCGGGTAGAGTTTTCGAAAAAAATGTTGGCAATAGTAATATCACGAAGTGAAGGGACCTTTTTAATGGGCCTGTTTATCACTTCCTTAAAATTATCTGCAGTTTCGAAAATCAATTCGATATCATTCCGGTTAATATCTTTAATGCCTAAAAGATGTCGGGTTGATAATTTTTCTGCTGCCATTTTTTATTTATTGTTTTTCCGATAATAAAACTACTTTGTCTTCACTTCCTTCGCTTGTCCAGGTTACTTTTACCTGTTGCGAATTGAGGCTGTCTACCTGATGGCCAATATAATCGGGCTCGATTGGTAAATGCCTGCTGAACCTGCGGTCGATTAAAACCAAAAGTTCTACTTTTTCTGGGCGGCCATAAGCTAACAGCGCATCAAGTGCTGCCCTGATGGTTCTGCCGGTCCAAAGTACGTCATCAATTAAGATTACTTTTTTGCCTTCGATAATAAAATCGATAGAATTGCTGCTTGCGGTAACCAGTCCGTCTTTACGGCGAAAATCATCCCTGAAGAAAGTAATATCAAGGTTACCCTTTAGTATTTTCTTGTTTTTAAGGATGGTTTGTAATTCCTGGTGAATACGGTCGGCCAAAAAGATACCCCTCGGCTGAATGCCAATTAAAACGGTATTCGAGAAATCGTCGTGGTTTTCAATTAACTGATGGCATAGCCTCTTAATTGTAATCTGAATTTTTTGTCCGTCAAGAAGTGTTTTCTTTTGCATTGAAGAAGGATTGGGCAAATATATAAAAATGTTTTAAGGTTGTAAAGCCGGATGCTGATTGTTTTAGCTTTCGTTTGCTAAATTATTAAGTTTCAGTTATTATCAATTGCAATATTTTATACTCACTGTTGCTGATATTGGTCAATCAGTTCGAGTAGCTTGCTGTTTATCTCTTTTACCACTTCAAAATTGCCATTGCCAATTTCTTTGCCATCAATTACACCCACGGGCCAGGCATTTTTGGTCGAGCTGCTAATAAAGGCCTCTTTTGCAGTGTACAATTCTTCGAGCTGAAAATCTCGTTCAACTATTTTGTAGCCTTCAATTTCGAGACTTAAAATTTTGCTCCGCGTAATTCCTTTTAAAATTTCAGTTTTAGGCGTAACGATATGGTGGTCGGTTACAATAAAGAAATTTGCCCTGGGGCACTCCCTGATGAGGCCGTTATTATGGTACAATAAATCTTCTGCACCACTGTTTTTAACAAAAGATTGCAGCCTGATGGCCTGCAGATAATCGATTGTTTTAACCATGGGCAACTGGCGCTGGTGGTTGTAGGTAAGCAGTTTCAAGGGGTTTTTAAAAGGATCAGGATTAACCTCTAATGGTGTTTGCGTAATAACCAGGTTGGGTTTGCTCATGGTATAGCCATCGTCAGCAAAACCACCGGTTAAAATTATTTTGATACCGGAGTTGGGGATATTGTTTTTCTCCATTAGCTGGTTTATGCTTTCGCGCAGTTTCGAGCGGTCAAAACCCACTTCCATATTCATTTCCTCTGCCGAATGGTAAAAGCGGTCGAAATAATTGTCGATAAAAATTGGCTTATGATTTATCGTTTTAAGGAAATCGAAAATACCAAAACCCCTTTGTACAGATAAGTCGGAGACTGAAATACTGGCCTCTTCTGCCGGATACAATTTGTTGTTTATAGAAATATACATCGCACTGCTTATATTGAATAAGATATTTAAAATTAAACTTTAATTACTAAACTTTCGGCAGAAATACACGTTAATAATACAAAAGCCTGATTTTTATACCGACGTTAATTGTTAATTTTAACCATGTTTAACAAACCCATAATCTTTTTTGATGGTGTGTGTAACCTTTGCAATGCATCGGTTCAGTTTGTTATTGCGCACGATAAAAATGATCAGTTTTGTTTTACAGCTATTCAGGGCGAATTGGCCAAAGAAGTACTTCCAAAATTTAATGTCGATCTAACTCAACTCAATACTGTGTTACTTTTAGAAGAAGGGAAATTGTATACCAAATCTTCTGCAGCATTAAGAATTGCCAAAAAATTAAATGGGGCCTGGCCATTGCTTTATGGTTTTATTATCATCCCTAAGTTTGTACGAGACTGGTTTTATAATATCGTAGCCCAAAACCGATACAAGTGGTGGGGCAAAGAAGAAAGCTGTTGGGTACCAACGTCCGGCTTAAAAAGTAAATTTTATTCGTAGTTGCTACTGGCCACTATTCTTTTTGCGTGGCGACCAAAGCCACAACGAGAGAATAATTAAAGGAATGCAGATGCTTAATGCAATTACAATCATGATTGCTTTTTGTTTAATCATATCTGGCTCAGTAGATGTAAATACATATACCGCTTCTTTAATGGCAAAAAGTGTAATAAGGGTGCAGATTACAGCAAATACTTTCCTCATGGTTTGAATTTGAATGCAAATATTGCATTTATTTTTAAAATTATGCATGAATTCTCCAGAGTCGTGTACCACATGCGGTCAAGATTTAAGATCGAGATCAATATTTATCGAATTAAAAGACCCTGAAATAAATTCAGGATGACATAACACAAAACAAAAAAGTCAGCCGGAAAGCTCCAAACTGACTCTATTTAAACCAAATAAACCAAAAATTACTCTGCCGTTTTTACTGGAGCTAAATTTTTTAATTCCGCTTCGGTAAATAAGCGGTAATGTATTTTAAATGTTTTTTGAAGTGGGGTTTCTAATGAAAAGCCACCCACACCAAAACCGTCGAGCACATCGAGTGTAAAGTGCGAAAACTGCCAGTATTCGAAAAGGTCGCGGTCTACCCAAAATTCGCAAGCCTCTACTTCTCCAAGACAAACATCATTCATCCGCAAATAATACCCCCCTTTTTCGAAACATTGTGGCTGTGTACCTTCACAACAACCACCCGCCTGGTAAAACATCAGTTCACCATATTTTTCTTTAAGTATTGCAATTAGTTCCTTTGCTTTTGTTGTACTTTCAATCCGATTGATCATGATAGCTTTTGGGGTAAAATTCTCTAGAGTAAAAATTACGGCAGATCCAGTTATAAACCTGCCGCAATCAAATTAACCAACGGTGAGATTTAATGTTTTCGCTAAAAGAAACCTAGTTTATTTTTATCGTAAGAAATAAGCATGTTTTTACTCTGGCGGTAATGGCCTAGCATCATTTTGTGGTTTTCGCGACCTACACCCGATTGCTTGTAGCCCCCGAAAGGCGCGCCTGCAGGGTAGGCATGATATTGGTTTACCCAAACACGGCCTGCCTGAATGGCTCTCGGTACCTGATAAAGTTCGTGCGCATCGCGGGTCCAAACGCCGGCGCCGAGACCATATAAGGTATCGTTTGCGAGCTCAATGGCTTCCTCAACAGTTTTAAAAGTTGTAACAGCCAGCACCGGCCCAAAAATTTCTTCCTGGAAAATCCGCATTTTGTTGTGGCCCTTAAAAATGGTGGGTTTAATGTAGTAACCACCACCTAAGTCGCCGCTTAACTCATTTACTTCACCTCCGGTTAATACCTCAGCACCTTCTTCCTTACCTAGTTTAATGTATGCTGCAATCTTTTCGTATTGTATTTTCGAAGCCTGTGCGCCCATCATTACAGTACGATCTAATGGACTACCAATTTTAATGGCCTTTGTACGCTCAATTACTTTGGCGATAAATTTTTCATAAATATCTTCCTGTACCAGCAAACGGGAAGGGCAGGTACAGATTTCGCCCTGATTTAAAGCGAACATTACCGCACCTTCAATAGCTTTATCTAAAAAGGCATCATCTTCGGCCATTACCGAACTGAAGAAGATATTGGGCGATTTACCACCCAATTCTAAGGTAACCGGGATGATATTTTCAGTTGCATACTGCATTACCAGGCGTCCGGTTGGGGTAGAGCCTGTAAAGGCAGCTTTGGATACTTTTGGATTGGTAACCAGCGCACGGCCAAGTTCTGCGCCAAAACCGTTTACTACATTAACTACCCCTGGAGGCAGTAAATCGCCTATCAGCTCCATTAATATCATAATCGATACCGGTGTACTTTCGGCAGGTTTTAAAACCACGCAATTACCGGCAGCAAGGGCAGGAGCGAGTTTCCAGATTCCCATTAACAGCGGGAAATTCCATGGGATAATTTGTGCTACCACACCAATGGGCTCGTGCACAATTAAGGATACAGTATTATGATCTAACTCGGAAAGTGAACCTTCTTCTGCGCGGATTACACCGGCAAAATACCTGAAATGATCGATACCCAGGGGTAAATCAGCAGCCAGGGTTTCGCGCACGGCTTTACCGTTATCAATCGTTTCAACTGTTGCCAGGTATTCAAGATTATCTTCCATCCGCTGGGCAATTTTATTGAGTATAATGCTCCTTTCGGTTGAAGAGGTTTTGCTCCAGGTTTTAAATGCTTCATGTGCAGCATCAACAGCAAGGGCTAAATCTTCTTTGGTAGAATGTGCGGCTTTGGTAAATACTTTTCCATCAATAGGAGAGACATTGTCGAAATATGCACCTTTTACCGGCGCTACAAATTTTCCGCCGATGTAATTATCGTAGTGGGATTTGAATACCGGTTTTTCAATTAAGTTTTCCATAATTATTATTGAATTTTTGTGGTTCGAAAACAACTTTTGGTGTTTTTGAAAAAAAATACCCTTTCTGTTTTCTTTGCGGTTTTAAGATTTGGTTAATACAAACCTACTGGCAATTGTGTGGCGATGATAGTATAATTGCCTCAACCAATAGCATTATTGTTGCAGTGTGGCAAAGCTTGCCGAAATACCTTTATATTTGAGTAGAGTAATGCTCACTAACCAAATCTTTATTGTTATGGCACATGTATTGGATCAGGTAAGTTTAAGTAAAACGGAAAGTTTGCAAACGTTGGTGGAGAATCGTACTTCTTATACCCTAGAGCGTTGCGAGCTAAATGTTTTTGAAACCTATACCGAATCGTACAGAGTTCCCCTTACTTTTAACGATTTTGTGATTACCAGTATGCTTAGGGGCAAAAAGGTAATGCACTTGTTCGATAAAAAAGGATTTGACTACTTTCCGGGCCAAACGGTTATCGTTCCGCCAGCAGTAACCATGAAAATCGATTTTCCTGAAGCCACCAGTGTAAACCCTACCCAGTGTATTGCACTGGCTATAGATCAGGATCAGATTAAGAAAACCATTGCTTATTTAAACGAGTTTTTTCCGAAAGAAGGGAGTAACGAAAAGTGGTTGTTAAATTACGATCAATATCATTTCTACAACAATGAGGAAATTGCTTACCTGATTAACAAAGTGATTCGCATTTGCTCCGAACGTTCAAAGGAAAAAGATATTCTGGCCGATTTAACCCTAAAAGAGCTGTTGGTGAGGATTATGCAGACCCAGAACCTGAATATTTTAAGTAGCGATGCCCATAACCCTAACCATAATCCACTGGCTTTTGTGCTGAACTACATTAAGGCTAATTTAAACGAAAAGATTAACATTAACAGTTTAAGCGATAAGGCCTGCATGAGCAAAGCTACCTTTTACCGCCTGTTTAAACGTGAGTTGGGCATAAGCCCGAACGATTTTATTCTGACTGAAAAAATTAATAAAGCCAAAATCCTTTTATCGCAGCCGGGAGGTAAAGTAGCGTCTATTAGCTACGAACTGGGCTTTAGCGATGCTAATTATTTTATCCGCACGTTTAAAAAGATTGTGGGCATTACTCCAGGTGCTTATCAATTACAGGTGGCCAATCAGTTAATCCATTAAATTATTTAGCTTATCGCTCAGCTGTTTTAAGGGTTTGGCAAAAATACTGTTGTTCATTCGCTTGGTAAGCCAGATAAAAGGAATACCAACCAGTGCCAGCAAGGCCATTTGGATAAAAAAATTAGGTAGGTGAATTACTTGTTCAAAGGTATGGTGTACATATAAGCGGTATGCCAGCAAGCCGATGGGGCCAGCCAATGGCAAAAAGATATACCCGAAAATGGTTTCACCCCGTAAAATCTTTCTTATGGCATTAAAATTATCGGTAAGTACCTGCCTGGCATTGGCATTGTAATCTACGGCCGTTTTAATTTTGTTGAAATCGCGCAGACCGAGGAATCTGCAAATCTCATAGGTAACCACGATGAGCAGTAACAATATTTTTAAATCTCCGCTAACAAATATGGCCAGTGCTAAAAGCGGGAGGTCAATGATTCTGATCCACCTCAATTTCCACCTCAGTTTAAAAATCAGTTCCTGTAAAAGGCTATGCGCTTTTTCATCGATGGTGAGCTTTGAGGTTTCTATCTGGTTGGCTTTTGAGTTAAATTCTACACTCAGGTTTTGCCATTCTTGTTCTAAATTCATATTATTTACCTGCTAAGAGTGTGGTTAATTGTTGTTTAATGCGGTGTAATTTCACGTTGGTATGGTTTCTGGAGATACCCATCATTTCACTTATTTCGGTATTATCGAAACCATCGAGGTGGAGCATTACGATACTACGGTCAATCTCGGTTAATTGTTTAATGCAACGGTATAACCAATCGGCTCGTTCAGATAGTTCGGGTGGTTCAAAATAATGATTGAATGTTTCGCTTGATTTAAGCTGTGTTTGTTTTTGCTGTTTGCTTAAAAAAGAGAGCGATACATTTAAGCTTAGCTTATATAGCCAGGTCGAAAATTGGGCATTGCCTTTAAACCGGGAGTAGGCCTGCCAGCTTTGGAAAACAATTTCCTGGTACAAATCTTTACGGTCTTCCTCATCATCGGCATATAGGTTTACCATTTTATAGATAATGCCTTTATGCGCTTCAAGTTTATCGAGATAAGATTTTGCTATCATACCTTATTTAGCTTGGTCTGCTGGTTTAGCCGTCGATTTAAATGTTTTCTGATATTGGTAGATTCCGATAACCAAAGATATTGCCGCCACAAGCAATAACGGATATTTTAAAAAGTAGGGTAAATTGGTGCAGCTTACTACACAAATTAAAAATGCTGTTGTTCCGAGTTTTGAGGTTTTGGTTTCCATATTGCTTCAATAACTGATTAATTAATTTTGAACAGTTAGTAAGCAATAGCCTCAAAAAATTACAGCCAATTAAAATTAATTTGCAAGGTACCTTTTCGAATAGGTAATGCCCATCAAATCGTAGCGCCTAAACTGCGCTTTTAAGCGTTTTTGGAAATCAGGATAATTGCGTTTTTCTTTCGGGCTCCACAAAACTTCACTTAAAGCATCCAGTCGGGGGAAAAGCTGGTACTGTACTTTAGCCGGGTTGGTAATATATTCACTCCACAAACAACCCTGTGCACCCCAAATGTATTTAGCCTGTTCGGTGTTTAATTCTGCTGGTACAGGTTCGTAGTTGTAAACATCTGCAAGGAGTGATGGTGTACTCGCGGTTAAACTATCTTCTTTTACAAACTGACCGTGATTAAAGTACATTTTGTTTTCAGGGGTCATAATGGCTTTATGGTTTTGCATTGCGGCCTCAATACCACCTTTTTCGCCCTGCCAGCTCATTACCACTGCATTTGGGGCCAGACCACCCTGTAAAATCTCGTTCCAGCCAATAATGGTTTTGCCTTTGCTGTTAACAAATTTTTCCATCCTGCGGATGAAATAACTTTGTAATTCACTCTCATTTTTCAAACCATTGGCTTTCATTACCTGTTGGGAGGCTGTCGATTGCTTCCACCATACTTTCGAGGCTTCATCGCCACCAATGTGAATATAAGGGGAGGGGAATAAGGCCATTACCTCTGTTAAAACATTTTCTAAAAACTTAAAGGTTGTATCAGAAGCCTGTAATACATTATTGTATTTATTCATCATACCCCAGGTTTCGGCCACTGCGTATTTTTTATTAGGTTCGGTACCTAATTCGGGATAAGCCGCTAATAAAGCCATGCTGTGTGCCGGCATTTCAATTTCAGGTATAATGGTAACGTAACGTTTTGCGGCGTAATCAACCACCTCTTTAATCTGTTCCTGGGTGTAAAAGCCACCATGGCGAATGCCATCGGTCTTAATTACTGCATCTTTTGGCGTAATTTTAATTTCGTTGGGCAACACCTGGTATTTAATATTTTCGTTGCCTTTTCCGGGCCATAAACCAATAATGCTGCCATTGCGCCATGCTCCGATTTCGGTTAGTTTAGGATATTTTTTGATTTCAATCCTCCAGCCATGGTCATCTGTTAAATGCCAGTGGAAGTAATTCATTTTATGCAGGGCTAAATAATCAATGTACTGCTTAATAAAGGCTACATCAAAAAAATGGCGACTCACA
Organism: Pedobacter sp. KBW01; assembly: GCF_003852395.1. Lineage (NCBI taxonomy): Bacteria > Pseudomonadati > Bacteroidota > Sphingobacteriia > Sphingobacteriales > Sphingobacteriaceae > Pedobacter > Pedobacter sp. KBW01. Next base: position 32,557 of record NZ_QAJQ01000030.1, on the reverse strand, counting down.
TCCAAATGCATGCCGCGGTAATCGAAGCGGGGATGGTCGGCAATTACAAGTGAAGGAACAGCGATTTGCTGGCTTGCTGTGGCTGGCAGAAGCTGAAGAAGTGATTGGATGCCATAAAATACCCCCGGTTTTGATGTGCCAATAATGGCTAAATTTTGATCAGAGGCTATAAGGCTGTATGCGTCATCAAATTCGCTGATTCTTGTATTGGATATCAGTTTTATAAAGTTTCCGCCAGGGGTAACGTTAGTGATATTTAGTTTTAGTTTATAGTATTTTTGAAGATAATCGTTAAGAAAATCAGCCGAAGGAGTTAATGCAGAGTCGATAACTACAATCTGAGTTTTTGCGTCGATTATAAAAGGTTTCTGAGTTTTTTTTATATCCAGGTAGGCTGGCTGTGGAATGATATTCACTTCCTGTGCCGAAATTTTGAACGAAATAAGGATCAGAAACAAAAAGATAATTTTTCTCATACTGAAAAGGCTAGGTTACGCCTTTCAAAAGTAGTAATAATAGGAGGGATGTACGAGATAAGTATGGAAGAACGGAGTATTTGTTACATAAACACGATAATCGTGAAATCCTTTTTTTGTGGCATCATTAAATATGCTGTCATGTTTCGTGCCAACCATTGAAAGATTCCATTAGAGTGGTCGTCATCTCGACTGTAGCGCAGCGAAATGGAGAGATCTATCCACAAAGATTTCTCGACTTCGTTGCACTCCGCTCGAAATGACGGTAACTCGATGGGGCAAAAAAAATCCCGATAACTTTCGCTATCGGGATTTAATTTATCAGTTAAAAAGAACTAGCCTTTTTTAGCTTTGCTTTCTTCGCCTTCTAATTGCGATTTCAATTGAGCCAATACGTCTAAGTCTCCTAAAGTAGATTTCTCTACAGAATCTTTAACTTTTTTAACCGCAGTTACAGCAGCTTTAGCTTCTTTTTTCTTAGTTGCTCTTTCTTCAGCAACAGCTTCAGCTTTAACCTCTTCCCAGATACGGGCATGAGATACTACGATACGTTTTGCTTCTTTGTTGAATTCAATGATTTTGAAGTCATTGGTTTCTTCAGCTTTAACTGAAGTACCATCTTCTTTAACCATGTGTTTAGTTGGTACGAAACCTTCTACACCATATGGTAAAGCAATAACAGCACCTTTATCAGTTACTTTAACAACAGTACCCTGGTGAACCGAATCTAAAGTGAAGATCGTTTCGAAAGTATCCCAAGGGTTTTCTTCTAATTGTTTGTGACCTAAGCTTAATTTACGGTTATCAACGTCTAATTCTAAAACAACTACGTCTAATACATCACCAACTTTAGTGAATTCGTTAGGGTGGTTAACTTTTTTAGACCATGATAAGTCAGAAATGTGGATTAAACCATCGATACCTTCTTCGATTTCAACAAATACACCGAAGTTAGTCATGTTTTTAACAGTTGCTTTGTGCTTGCTTCCTACTGGGAATTTAGCAGCAACTTCTTGCCATGGATCGTTAGATAATTGTTTAATACCTAAGCTCATTTTGCGCTCGTCTCTGTCTAAAGTTAAAACTTCAGCTTCGATCTCGTCACCAACTTTTAAGAACTCTTGTGGGTTTCTTAAGTTTTGCGACCAGCTCATTTCAGAAACGTGGATTAAACCTTCAACACCTGGGATGATTTCTAAGAAAGCACCGTAATCTGCAACAGTTACGATTTTTCCTTTTACTTTAGAACCAACTTGAATGTCAGCGCTTAAGTTTTCCCAAGGGTGTGGAGTTAATTGTTTCAAGCCTAAAGCGATACGTTTTTTCTCATCATCGAAATCTAAAACAACCACGTTGATTTTTTCATCTAATGATAATACTTCTTTCGGATGCTCTATGCGGCCCCAAGAAATGTCAGTAATGTGAAGTAAACCATCAACACCACCTAAATCGATGAACACACCGAAATCAGTAATATTTTTAACAGTACCTTCTAATACCTGACCTTTTTCTAATTTAGAAACGATTTCTACTTTTTGTGATTCTAAATCGTCTTCGATTAACACTTTATGAGAAACTACTACGTTTTTAAACTCATGGTTAATTTTAACAACTTTGAATTCCATTGTTTTACCCACGTATACATCGTAATCGCGGATAGGTTTAATATCAATTTGAGATCCTGGTAAGAAAGCCTCAACGCCCATAATGTCAACAATTAAACCACCTTTAGTACGGCTCTTAACGAAACCATTGATGATTCTATCATTTTCAAGCGCCTCGTTAATTGCTTCCCATGATCTTTGGGTTTTAGCTCTTTTGCGAGAAAGGATCAATTGACCGTTAGCATCTTCTGGTGCTTCAACGAATACGTCAACTGAATCGCCGATTTTTAGATCTGGTGTATCACGGAACTCAGAAGTAGAAACTAAACCGTCTGATTTGAAACCTACGTTTAATACTACATCTTTGTTGTTGATTGAAACAACGATACCGCTGATGATTTCACCTTTAGTGATCTGGTTGAATGTTCCTGCATACATATCTTCAAACTTTTTACGGTCTGCTTCATTGTAGTTACCAAAAACTTTTTCATCTGCATCCCAGTCGAAATCTTCGCTTGGTGTTGCTAATGATGATTTGATTGATTCGATCGAAACTAAATCAGCTTCTGATTCAATCGTTTCTTTTTCAGTCAGGCGTCCGCCTTCTCCCTGAAGTTCAGCTGTTTTAGCTGCTAATTCTTTTTCTGCTACTTGTTTTTTAGCCATTAATTAATTATCTCCTTTTTTCCCTATTTAGGGACTGCAAAGGTAATACTTTTTTTAATTATGGAAAAGTTTTTTTTAATAAATATCGCTGATTTTAAGCTATTTAAGAATTAACTAAACCATAACAGACCTTTTTAATCCAAAACAATCGCTTAACTACCGACGCCATGATCCGGCGGTTATCGGATTTATTTCAGCATCTTAGGCAATTTTTTAAAAAATTCAAACAAATTATTAGCCAATTATTTGAAAATGAACGTGCAGCAATAATCGGTAAGTGTAGTCCCGCTATCGCTTATAGTCCTCTCCCGATGAAATATCGGGATGCGGGCTATCCCGCTCTATCGGGTTTACAAACGATGGGTTGTGCATAAATTTCCATCAAGCAAATAAGAAAAATGTTATTTGCTACCCGTGATTCGTCCCTTTGGGACGGTACAAGAAAATACAGCAAATTTTAACAGTTCGTCCCAGAGGGACGAATCACGGGTAGTAGCAACGCGTGTGCGGGGATATGTTTTTTCGTTCCGTAGGAACGTTTGATGATTCCGGATTTATTTCTTGGTAAACGTCCCTCTCGTAAAACCCTCACCAATCAAAGTTTGTTCATCCCTGATTAATAGCATAATGGTGTTTTGCTGGTCGTATAATTTAATCATATCGCCATCAATCACATATTTAGAGGTGAAAATAGAATCGTTGTAAGCATCGCTCACAGTAACAGAATCTTTCGATTTAAAATTGAAAGATTTATACTGAATGTCTTCGCCACTGGCAAATGTGCCCGTAACTACTTTTTCTGCTACAAATGTGATGTAGCAAAAATAGCCCACCACTAAAATAACAATTACTGAGAAGCCAATAATGAATTTGTTGCCGCTGGCATACTTAAATGAAAAGTATAAAATAGCAAACAAAATAACCGCCACCACGGCGATAAAAATAACACCCGAATAATCTTTGCTCGATTGCGGTACAGAGGCTGCAATTGTAGGTTTTTGTGTTGCAGCTTTTACAGGAGAAACCCGAATCAAAAATTCTTTACTTACCCATCCTTCGCCATTGGTAACTTTTATTTTGTAGAAACTTGTATTAGAAGAATCGATAACGGCCACATTTTCATCTTTAGGCAGGTAGCCAACAATTTTGCTTTTGGCATCAGCCTTTTCGCGTACACGTAAATCATCGGCTGTTACCCGATACATATCGTCACTACCTGGAGCTGTTTGTGTTTGTGTATTTGGCGTCGGAGTATTGGTAGCAGGTGTGGCAGGTTTTGCTGCAGGGGCTATTTTCTCTAAAAAGTCTTTGCTTGCCCAGCCCTCACCATTTTTTAATTTTACCTTGTAAAACTTTGCGTCGCTGGCATCTAAAACGGCAATATTTTCGTTTTTTGGAATAAAGCCAACAATCTTGCTTTTCGCATCTTTACTTTCCCTAACCCTTAATTTATCAGCGGTAACACGGTACATGTCTTGTGCATTAACCGTAAGCGAGAGCATAAAAAAGGCAAAAAACAGGAATAAGGTTCTGGTCATAGGTATGGGGTTGCGCAAAGCAGTTTAATAAAAAAATATGGCAACGACATTGACAGCAAACATCGTGCTAAGTGCTCCAAAATTAGGAAATACTTTTAATACGTTAAGATAAGAATTAAAAAAGGTGGCTACAGTCTTTAGCTGTAAAACCACCCTTATTTTATAATCAGGTATTGTAAAAATTACTCTTTTAAAATTTTTGCCAGTACTTTATCCAGTTTAGCCTTGTCTTTCATGTAAGGCTCAAGGTCGTAAAGTTGTACCGATTTAAAGTGAATCGGGTGGCTCTCGCTTTGTAAAGAAATGTAACCTGAGGTTAATGGTTTGCCATCAACTTTAGCTTTGGGATCATAATTAGAAACACTGCCACCACCAATTTGCGGTTTAGTGTATTCTAGAACTACCTCACCACCTATAATGTGTTTAATTACCGAATCGCCTAAAACTAAAAACTCTGCGGTTACCCACTGGTCGCCGGCATAGGTTTTCGATTTAGAATCTAAACAATGTGGGGTAAATAATTTACCATTATAATTAATTAAGGTGCCTGGTGTACAAACATTGCTGGTATGACGTTCGTGTTCGCCGTCGCCGCCCAAAATTTGTCCTTCAATAGAGATTGGGAAATCCTGGTTTTTTAACATTGTTGCCGGATCCTGGCAGTGCAACATAGCGCCACTGTTTCTAAATGCCCATCCAGGACCACCTTTTACCTGTTCGCCAACAAAACGGTAGGTTACTTTTAGAAGATAAGCCGAAAAAGGTTTTTTGTAAAAAATATGGCCGTATTGATCGTCAAATTCTTTATAACCATCATAACCTACTTTCATTAAGCCATCTTCAACACGGAAAGTATTGGCATAATTTTCTTTGTAATCGTGTTTAGAAATTTTAACGTTCCAGTCTTTTAAGTCTTTTCCGTTGAAAAGATTAATCCAGCCTTTTTGGGCATTGGCACATAACGTTGCAGTAACTAAAAATAATGCCGTTAGGCACATTGATCTTAATTTCATATTTGCATTTGGGTTAGGTGCTAAAAATATGAATTTTTTTCCAATGTATTCAGTTGGCAATTCAGTTTGCAACTGGATTAGGACTATCGATAAATGAACCATTTAACCACTGATGCACGGATTAACACAGAAATTATTTTTTCCAATGTATTCAGTTGGCAATTCAGTTTTCAATTGGATTAAGGCTATTGACTAAATAACAGTAAACAGTTAGCATTTATCAGTTGGAATTGGCTATTGATAAATGAACTATTTAGCCACAGATGCACGGATTAACATAGAGAATGTTTTTTCCAAAGTATTCAGCTGGCAATTATTAGTTTACAGTTAAATCAGGCTATTGGCTATCGACTAATAACCTATAAAACCACAACGTTAACTAATGAGCCAAAAAGGGTTCCACATGGTATAGCGCGAAGGTAAGTTGCTCTTCTTGTGTTAAATCAGTATTGTCTAAAATGATAGCATCTTCTGCTCTAATCAGCGGACTTTCTTTCCGGGTGGTATCGGCATAATCGCGGTGGGCCAGGTTTTCAAAAACTTCTTCCAAAGTGGTATAGTTGTTGCCTTTGCTCTCCAGCTCTTTAAAGCGGCGTTCGGCTCTTATTTTTGGATCGGCTGTCATGAAGAATTTAACCGATGCATGTGGGAAAACGGTAGTGCCGATATCGCGGCCATCCATCACAATGTTTTTCGATTTGCCCATGCGCTGCTGTTGTTTTACCATTTCATGGCGTACAATTTTGTGGGCAGAAACTTCGCTAACATTTTCTGAAACTGGCATTAAACGGATTTCTTCAGAAACTTCTTCGCCGTTCAGGGTAATATGCGATTCGTAATCGCGCGAATGGAAATTTAGTTCAATATGTTGTAAAGCATCTTCAACTTTGGCATCGTTGGTAATATCAATGTGATTACGCAAAAAATATAGGGTAACGGCACGGTACATTGCCCCGCTATCTACATAAATGAAACCTAATTTTTTAGCCAATGCCTTTGCCAGGGTGCTTTTTCCGCAAGATGAATAGCCATCAATAGCTATAACCAAGTTTTTCTTCATTCTGTTACAAAGGTAAAAAAAGCCAATGGGTTTGCTAACTTTTTTTAAATCGATATTCTTTATATTTTTGCCGCATGTTACCTAGCAGAGAAGAAATTTTACGATCAGCCATTTTTAAAACGTCACGTAGCGGAGGTAAAGGTGGGCAAAATGTAAATAAGGTTTCGAGTAAGGTAGAGCTGGTATTTAATGTAGAAACCTTTGAGTATTTTACTGATGAGGAAAAGACTTTGCTTAAAGAAAAGCTGCAAAACCGTCTTGATAGTGAAGGATTGTTGCATATTGTTTCGCAGGAGGATAGAAGCCAGCTGCTCAATAAAGAGAAAACGATTGCAAAACTGATCGATTTGCTGAAAAAGGCACTGATTGTTCAGAAAAAAAGAAAGCCAACCAAAATTCCTAAGGGTGTCATCGAGAAAAGGTTGAAAAATAAAGCTCTTACTGCAAATCGGAAGGAAAGCCGTAAAAAACCTTCAATAGATTAATCAGGGTCTGATTTCAATTTTAGTCCCAATTTTTACGGTAGCATATAGCTCATCAACTTCACTATTGGTTAATGCGATACAGCCATTGGTCCAGTCAAAAAATCTTTGAAATTTGCCGATAAAACCGAAATTGTTTCTGATGCCATGTATTTTAATATCGCCACCTACGGGTTTTCCCAAAAGTTTTGCATGCGTAATATCTTTTGAGTTTGGGTAAGAAACCCCAAGGTTTTTGTGGTAGCCGCTAAATGCATTTTTGGCGTTGATGGTGTACAGGCCTTCTGGCGTTTTTTCATCACCTTCATACGCTTTATGTCCAAGCGGACTATCGCCTAATGAAATTTGATACGTTTTAATCAGTTTGCGTTCTGAATAAGCCAATAATTTCCGGTCTGATTTTTTAACAACGATATAATCGATTTCGGCATTTAAAGGTAATTTCTTTTCAGGATATAAATTGTAAATTACAGCACAGGCAATAAACAACAAAACGGTAAAAAGGATTACTTTTTTCATGTTTTCAAATGGCAATTTGCCTTTTAGGCGTTTTAATCAGGTAATGGATAGCCGACAACAATAAAACAATCTGGCAATTCAGCAATAAATTAGCTCTTCCCAAACCTATAGTACAAGCTTAAACCTCCGTAATTTTGCGCTTTTGCTACACTTTTAACTTCTTTGGTTTTAAAAATGATATTGAAATCGGCAGTAAACCTTCTTGAACTGTAGTTTACCCCAAACTGTTGTTCAAAAACAATGGGTTTAACACCAAAAGTTAATGGACTATTGTCTTTAAACATACTTCCTTGAATGGTAGCATCGTAAGCCACAAAATTGAGTTGCGGTTTAACGTAAAAGAAAAACTCTGAGTTGTTTAAGCTTTTGGTTTTAGAATTTCCAATTACAGCGTTATGGTAGGCGCTATTAAATAACTGATTTAATTTACCAGCCCTGAATAATACCGAAGCACCCAGGCCAGAAAAAGTTGTACCTAAATTGGCATAACCCTGAGCGCTGATATCGGCAATCGGATCTTCGGGTCTGAAAATTAGCTTGCTGTAATTTGCTGCTAAATTTACAGCTACTTCATTTTTAATCTGGTAATCCCAACCAGCCGGAGTGTAAAAACCAACCGTTTTATGTAAAAAACGTTGAGCCGTTTGTGCTAGCGAATTAGGGCCTACTGTACCCAGCTCTACACTGGTTTTTAAAACACTTTCGTTTTTATAAAATACCGAATAGGCCGCACCTGCGTATAAATAACCGGCAAATGGACGGTCCTGATCCTCTTTGTTTGGTACCTGCCCCTAGTAAGGTGTATACATTTTTTGCCCGGCAGAAATTTCGTAGGTTTTTTTCTCTATTTTATCCGATAGCTTTTCGGTGTTTAAAGCCCTGCGGAAATAAATAAATAGCCCATTGGTGTAATAACGGTCGTTTAAAGTAGCCAGATAGGCATCATTTTCGGTTTTAAAACCAAATTCATTCTTAAATGATTGTGCAAAACCGGTTGATACAACCAAACAAAAAACTAAAGCAGCTAAAAGTGATTTCATAAAAAAGTCCCGATGATTATCGGGACTATAAAAGTATTTATTGTAATTGGATTTTTAATCGTTCTCTGTCAAAAGATTATAAATTAGTTTACAATCGGTGCAACTTTAACACTTAAATCCAAAGGTTTTTTCACCTTGTTTTTTGTTAAGGCCAAATCAATCACTTCGCTCATTTCGCTTACGTAGTGGAATTTTAGGTCCTTGATATAGCTTTCCTTAATCTCTAAAATATCTTTGCGATTGCTTTTGCAAAGGATAATTTCTTTGATGTTTGCTCTTTTTGCAGCCAGGATTTTTTCTTTAATACCCCCCACAGGAAGGACTTTTCCACGTAAAGTAATTTCGCCGGTCATGGCCAGGTGTTGTTTAACTTTGCGTTGGGTAAAGGCCGAAGTTAATGCCGTAAGCATAGTTACACCAGCCGAAGGACCATCCTTTGGCGTAGCGCCGGCAGGCACGTGCACGTGTACATCCCAATTATCAAATAAGGTATACTCAATGCCAAATTCTGCAGCATGTGCGCGTAGGTAAGCCAGGGCAATTACAGCCGATTCTTTCATTACATCGCCAAGGTTACCGGTTAAGGTAAGTTTGCCTTTTCCGGGACTTAAGCTCGATTCGATAAATAAAATATCACCTCCAACGCTTGTCCAGGCCAGACCTGTAACCACACCAGCTACTTCGTTGCCTTCGTATAAATCCTTATCATAAATCGGCGCACCTAAAATACGCTCTACATCTTCTGGATTTAAGTTCGCATCGTAAGTTTCTTCCATGGCAATTTTTGTAGCCACACCACGAACCAGTGAACCTATTTTTTTCTCCAAGCCACGCACACCCGATTCTCTGGTGTAATCTTCAATCACCTTCTCAATCAGCGCAGGTTTAAGGGTAATATCTTTGGTTTGTAAGCCATGATTTTCTTTCTGCTTAGGCAAAAGGTATTTTTTGGCGATTTCAATTTTCTCCTCAATAGTATAACCATTTACTTCAATAATCTCCATACGATCTAACAAAGCAGGCTGTATGGTGCTCAAAGAGTTTGCTGTAGCAATAAAAAGGATGTTCGATAAATCGTAATCCATTTCTACATAATGATCGTAGAAAGCATTGTTTTGTTCAGGATCTAAAACCTCAAGTAAAGCCGACGATGGATCACCACGATGGTCGGTTCCCACCTTATCGATCTCATCCAATACGAATACTGGATTATCTGCACCTGCTTTTTTGATAGAAGAAATAATACGTCCAGGCATAGCACCAATATAGGTTTTACGGTGACCGCGGATTTCAGCTTCATCGCGGATACCACCCAACGCCATACGTACGTATTTACGGCCTAAAGCTTTTGCAATCGATTTGCCCAATGATGTTTTACCAACTCCCGGAGGACCAACTAAACATAAAATAGGGGCCTTCATATTTTGTTTTAGTTTCAGTACAGCAAGGTATTCGATAATACGCTGCTTCACTTTTTCTAAACCAAAGTGATCTTTATCCAGGATACGCTGTGCTCTTTTCAGATCGAAATTATCTTTGGTAAACTCGCTCCATGGCAAATCCAAAAGGAGTTCTAAATAATTTAACTGTACCGAATAATCTGGTGCGGCAGGGTTCATTCTACCCAGCTTGTCTAATTCTTTGTCAAAATGTGCAGCGACAGCTTTGGTCCATTTTTTCTTTTTAGCCCTTTCTTGTAAAGCATCAAATTCTAAATCGGCAGAGTTACCACCCAATTCTTCCTGAATGGTTTTTAATTGCTGATTTAAGAAATAATCGCGTTGTTGCTTATCTAAATCGGTACGTACTTTCGATTGGATCTGGTTTCTCAGTTCCAGCATCTGCAGCTCTACCATTAAAAGCTCCATCACTTTTTGTGCTCTTTCCTGCAGTTTGTCCATTTCCAGGATTTTCTGCTTATCGGCCATTTCGGCATTCATGTTTGATGAAATGAAATTGATCAAAAATGAATTGCTTTCGATGTTTTTAAGCGCAATACTGGCTTCGCTCGGAATATTTGGCGAAAGCTGAATAATTTGTGCCGACATCTCGCGTATAGACGCAATAAGGGTTTTAAACTCCTTGTCTGCTTTATGCTTCTGCTCTTCGAATTTTTTAACAACAGCTTTAATGTAAGGCTCGTTCTGGACCTCTTCAATTAAGCTGAAACGTTGCTTGCCCTGTATAATTACGGTGGTGTTACCATCGGGCATTTGCAACAATTTAATGATGTTTGCAACGGTACCAACAGTGTTTAGCTGCTCAAAAGTCGGGTCTTCTATCGATACGTCTTTTTGAGAAACTACGCCAATAATTTTGTTTCCCTTGTAAGCTTCTTTAATTAGTTTAATCGATTTATCTCTTCCAACTGTAATCGGAATCACTACTCCTGGAAATAAAACGGTGTTTCGCAAAGGCAATATGGCCAACGTTTCGGGCGTTTCCTCATTGTTCATTTCCTCCTCGTCTTGTTGAGACATTAGGGGAAAAAACTCTGTATCTTCATTGATTATTGGCATAGCTGTATGGAAATCAAATATATCTTGTTTACTCATTATCACATTTTCCGCTAACGACAAACTGGCAGCTTGATCGTATTCACTTTGTTTAATTTTTATATTAAGTTAACAATTTCAACTCTTGTGCCAAAGTAAAAATTATATTAATGTTATGTTAAAAAGGCAGGGCAATTTAAATATTTCCCTCAATATCATATAATGTATTTTTTTGCGTTTAAGCTAATGTTTGGTCACTTTGTGCCTGAACAAAAGAAATTAAAACTTTTAAATTATCAGAATAGGATTATATTGCAAAAAATTTCTCCTATATATTGTATTGGGCGTTAGATTTGTTAAACTTATTAATCATACATGAACTATTTTAAACAGGCGATTTTAGCACTTATTATTTTTTCATCAACAGGCAGTTTTGCACAGGGTAACTACGAAAGAAGCATGCAGGCAATGATGAAAGGTGATTATAAAACAGCCGCTGCACAATTGGAAAAAGCCAGTGCCAAGACTCCCGACAATGCAAATGTATTGCAGATGCTTGGTTATTCGTATTTCCAGAACCGGGAGTATGAAAAGTGTATTGATACTTATAGCCGCTTACTAGTGATAAAACCAAATGAGGTTTCGGCTTACTACTACCGTGGAATAGCCAGGTTAAAAATTGCCAACGATCCGAAAGAATCGTTAAGTGCCATGCGCGACAATTTTTATCAGGCATCGCTTAAAGATTTTACAAAGGCAATTGAAATTAGTGGTGAAGAAGATACCCAGATGTTTCAGAACCGTGGTTTAGCCTATAAAGACTATGCAATATTTAAATCGTTTAAAGCCAAGAAAAAAGACGAAAAAGCCGCATGCGTAGCTCTTTTTAATAATTCAATTGCCGATTTTCAGAAAGTACTCACTTTGCAACCACTTAGAAAAGATATTATCGATTGGGTAACTTATGATAAGGCACAAATTGCCACTTTAAAATAAAAAAGCTTTTAAAGTAAAAAAAGGAGCCTCGATTCGATCAAGGCTCCTTTTTTATTTCAGTTTTCCAATAATCAGGTATTTTTTCAGTTTTAACAGCCTGATTTTTTGTTGTTTTTTTATCTGGTACAGACTATCGGGAAAGTAGGTTAGGGTATCCTGCGATCGATATAAGATGTTTTTATTATCGATAATAATTTCGACCTTATTAATTTTTAGATCACTCTTTTCAACCACAATTTTTTTTACCGGAATCTTTTTATTGTCTGAAGTATAGACATCTGCACGATTTTTCTGTACAATTTTAAAACTTCCCTTCCACGATGTTTTATTGATATCGGCATTTACAAAAATAGCCAGCTCTTTCTGCCAGTCGGTAATAGTGGTCGATTTATTTTCGGCTTCACCATTTATACTTACTGTTTTTTGTACAGTTGGATTGAGTTTTTGCAAACGCACTATTTCCTTTCCAAAATACCCCTTAATATCAAAATATAAAAAGCTGGTATTTGCTTCGGCAGCTTTCCGTTGGTTACAGGAAAGCAAAGCCAAGGCAAATACCGCGATATATCGTTTTTTAGTCATTATACTAAAACGTTTCCAGTCATTTCTGCAGGAATGTCAACACCTAAAATCCTTAAGACAGTAGGGGCGATGTCGCCTAGTTTACCGTCAGCAATGGTTTTGTAGTCATTATCGATTAAAATACATGGAACCAGATTAGTCGTGTGGGCAGTGTTAACAGAGCCATCGCCATTTACCATATATTCTGAGTTGCCATGATCTGCCAAAAGGATAAATGAATAGCCATTTGCAAGTCCGGTTTTGACTACAGTTTCTGCACACTTATCGGCAGTTTCTACTGCTTTTACTACAGCTTCGAAAACACCGGTATGACCAACCATATCAGGGTTTGCAAAATTTAAACAGATAAAATCTGCCCAACCGGTTTCCATTTCTTTGGTAATGGCATCGGTAATTCCTGCAGCGCTCATTTCTGGCTGTAAATCGTAGGTTGCCACTTTTGGCGAAGGAATTAAAATGCGTTTTTCGTTTGCAAATTCAGCTTCCCTGCCTCCAGAGAAAAAGAAAGTAACGTGTGGATACTTTTCTGTTTCAGCAATCCGGATCTGGTTTTTATTGTTATCGGCCAAAACTTCGCCAATGGTTTTGGTCAGGTCATCTTTGGTGAAAATTACATTTACTTTTTCAAAACTTTCATCATACGTAGTCATGGTTACATAATACAATGGCAGTTTGTGCATTTGTTGCTCAGGGAAATCTTTTTGCGTTAGCGCAGTGGTAATTTCACGACCTCTATCCGTACGGAAGTTAAAGCAAATCACTACGTCATCAGGTTGGATAGTAGCTACCGGAGCACCGTTATCCTGTGTAAGTACAACAGGTTTTAAGAACTCGTCGGTAATATTTTCATCGTACGATTTTTTGATGGCAGCCAAAGCATCCTGTGTTTTTTCGCCAATACCGTTAACCATTACATCATAAGCCTGTTTAACACGTTCCCAACGGTTGTCGCGGTCCATAGCGTAATAACGGCCAACTAAAGTAGCTAATTTGGCACCTGTATTTTGAATGTGGTTTTGTAAATCGGCAATAAAACCTAAACCTGAGTTCGGGTCAGTATCGCGGCCATCTAAAAAGGCGTGTACATAACTTTTTACGGTCGATTCGTTCGCAGCATCGCAAAGTGCTTTTAAATGTTCGATATGTGCATGTACACCACCGTTTGATACCAAACCGATAAAATGCACTGCTTTGTTGTTCTTTTTAGCGTAATCGAATGCGTTTACTAAAACAGGGCTGTTGTGCAGCTCGCGGTCGGCAATTGCTTTGTTTATTCTGCCCAGTTCCTGGTAAACCACGCGGCCGGCACCTAAATTCATGTGACCCACTTCCGAGTTTCCCATTTGTCCGGCTGGTAAACCTACGGCCTCACCAGATGCTTCAAGCTTAGAATTTGGATAATTCTGTAATAACGAATCGAAAAAAGGAGTGTTAGCAGCATAGGCAGCATCAGAATTATCTTGTTTTCCGTAGCCCCAACCATCTAGAATTATAAGCGCGAGTTTTTTATTGTTTACCATCTTTATTTAAAAAATTATTGATCAGCTTAAAACATTTTTACCTTAAACCTGTTTTAGTGTTTTGTTTATATGGCAAATATAACTTTATTGGATGTTATACAAATTAAGAAATCCTTTTTTTGATATGCTAATGGCATAATTTTAGCTGTACGCTTCTGTATAAAATACAGAAATGATCCGGAGCTTATTCTTATTAATCTTTAGTTTATCATCATTATACCGTCCCACAGCTATGCAGGCTGATATTATTGATGATTTGTCGTCGTATTTTAAGGCGGGCAATGCGAAAGAAATTGCCAAAAATTTTGCCTCTACCATCGAACTGATTATTGTTGATGAAGAAGATGTATACTCAAAAGCACAGGGTGAACAGATTTTAAGAGACTTTTTTATCAAGCATCCGCCCACCAAAACAAGTATTTTTCATAAAATTAATACCAACCCCAATTACCGTTTTGGCGTAGTTATTTTGAGTACCCCCAAAGAAACTTTCAGGGTTTCGATTACCATGAAAAAGTTTAATACTGCGTTTTCTATTACTGAGCTGAGAATTGAGCCAGCCAAGGATTAAATTCCTGCTTTCAACCATTCAGAATATCTTTATATCCATCAGTAAATTGTCTGCTAACAAATAATTCTTATTTTTGCGACATTAAAATCTACATTTTGGATACTCAACTTATACATCAATTCATAAAAAACGCCCTTACTGAAGATGTTGGCGATGGTGATCATACCTCCTTATCAACCATTCCTTCGGGCACACAGGGAAAAGCAAAACTGATTATTAAAGAAGATGGTATATTGGCAGGGATAGAGCTTGCTTTAGCCATTTTTAAGGAGGTAGATGCTGAATTAAAAGTTGATGTATTGTTGCACGACGGCGATGCAGTTAAAGTTGGAGATATTGCGCTTACCGTTTCCGGAAGTACCCATGCAATCCTGATTGCCGAGCGTTTGGTGTTAAATTGCATGCAACGTATGAGTGGCATTGCTACTAAAACGAATCACATTGTTGCTTTACTGAAAGCTACCAAAACAAAAATCTTAGATACCCGTAAAACTACGCCTGGCCTGCGCTATTTAGAGAAATGGGCTGTGAGAATAGGTGGAGGTGTAAATCACCGTATAGGCCTTTACGATATGATTTTGATTAAAGATAACCACGTTGATTATGCAGGCGGGATCTCGAACGCGATTAAGGCAGCTCAACAATATCTTTCCAATCAAAATAAAAACCTCCAGATTGAAATTGAAGTACGGAATTTAGACGAGCTGAAACAGGTTTTAGCCATTGGTGGTGTAGACCGCATTATGCTCGATAACTTCAATTTCGAAAACCTTAGGGCAGCCGTAGCATTAATTGATGGTGAATTCACTACTGAAGCATCAGGAGGCATAACCGAAGAGAATGTTGCCGAGTATGCGGCATGCGGAGTAGATTTTATTTCAATGGGCGCACTGACACACTCTGTAAAGAGCCTGGATATGAGTTTAAAAGCATACTAAAGTGATTTGCGCTAAAATTAAAAGCTTATTTTTTGTATCATTGTAGGCTATGGTTACGGTTTATTCGCTCAGTGCTTTATTATTAGCTTACCTTTTTGGATCGATACCAACAGCTGTATGGCTTGGTCAGGCCTTTTATGGCGTTGATGTAAGGGAATATGGCAGCGGTAATGCGGGTGCTACCAATACTTTTAGGGTATTGGGCAAGAAAGCCGGTATTGCCGTAATGATTATCGATATTGCAAAAGGTTATACTGCAACCAATCTGGCTTACTTAATCGGTTTATCTGTAACCGGGCCACAAAATTCTGCACCATTTGTAAATTACCAGCTTGCCTTAGGCGTAACCGCAGTAATGGGACATTTATTTCCTGTTTTTGCCGGATTTCGCGGAGGGAAAGGAGTTGCCACACTTTTTGGAATGATTTTGGCAGTTAACTTCGAAGCATCTATGCTTTGTGTTCTGGTTTTTGTTATTGTATTGCTGATTACGAAATATGTTTCATTAAGCTCCATCTGTGCAGGGTTTACCTTTCCGCTCAGTGTAGTTTTTCTTTTTCAGGTTTCTATAAAATCGGAAGTACTATACGGAATGGTAGTTTGTGTACTCATTTTAGTCACCCACCAAAAAAACCTCGAAAGATTGCTTAAAGGCAAAGAATCTAAAGTGTATCTGTTTAAGAAAAAAAGCTAATTAATTAACAAGTACATAATCAAAAACTTATTTTCAATATTCCTGTTAATATGGATATTACAGATAAGGGACGGGTATCATTAACGACAGATTTTTGAAACAATTCTTACTCCCGTTTAAAAAGGGAAGTGGAATGATTGTTCAATAACCATTGAAAACTAAATTTATAACAAATGAAAAAGCTATTTTTAACAGCAAGTGTAGCTGGTGTTTTACTGTTTAACTCTTGTTCTACAGTGCCTTTAACCGGTCGTAGCAGGTTTGATCTGGTAAGCAACGATCAGGTTTTGCCAATGGCATTTCAAGCATATAATACCTTTTTAACAGAAAATAAAACGACGGTTTTGCCAGCATCTAATGCGCAGGCCTTAAAGGTGAAAACCATAGGTAGCCGTTTAATTACGGCTGTAAAATCATACATGAACAGTAATAACTATGGTAATTTAATTGCCGATTACCAATGGGAAGTGAATGTGGTACAAAACAATGAAAAAAATGCCTGGTGCATGCCCGGTGGCAAAATTGTGGTGTATACCGGAATTTTACCAGTAACGCAAGATGATGCCGGTTTAGCTACGGTAATGGGGCATGAAATTGCGCACGCCATTGCTGGTCACTCGGCCGAGCGTATGTCGCAGGAAATGGTAGCACAAGGTATAGGTGCAGCGGCAGGTGTGGCCTTATCTAAAAATCCAAAAACACAATCCATCTTCAATACGCTTTATGGTGTAGGTACACCGGTTGCCATGCTTAAATTTAGTCGTAACCAGGAGTTGGAGGCCGATCGTTTAGGTTTAATTTTCATGGCTATGGCCGGTTATAATCCACAAAGTGCAACCAGTTTCTGGAACAGGATGTCGGCTGCCTCAGCTGGAGCACAAAAGCCGGCTGAATTTTTAAGCACACACCCTAGTGATGAAACGCGTATTGCACAGATTCAAAAATATTTGCCCGAAGCACAACAGTACTATAAGAAGTAAGGTATAAGGCTTAAGGTCGAAGATAGAAAGGTGGAAGGTTTGGCATGATGCATAAACTTTCCACCTTTTTTATTTAGGGAAAAATGGCGTTTATTAATTCGTTTGGCGTTTAGCGTCGGTTGACAGATTAGACTGGAGTTAGCTATGAACTAATGAACAATTGAGCCAATAAACCAACTACCCACCTAAAACCTTCAAAATGGCACTAGCTTTAAGTAAACATTCTTCATATTCTTTCTCGGCATCGCATTGATAGGTGATGGCTCCACCCACCTGAAAGGATAGGTATTTTGACTCGGCATTAAATAATATGCTGCGGATAACCACGTTAAAATCGAAATCTCCATCCGGGCTTATACAGCCAAAAGAACCTGAATAAATACCGCGTTTGGCCTCTTCGTATTGTTCAATAAGCTGCATGGCTTTAACTTTAGGAGCGCCGGTCATAGAGCCCATTGGGAAGGCATTTTTAATGGCATCGATAAAATGAATATCCGGATCGAGCTCACAGCTAATGGTCGAGATCATCTGGTGCACCTGCGGAAAGCTGTATATGCCAAAAAGCTCATCAACCTTCACCGTGCCTTTTACAGCCGATTTAGTAAGATCGTGACGTACCAAATCAACAATCATTACATTTTCGGCCTGCTCTTTAATATCGTTTCTTAAAGCCTGTTTAATCTGCTCATCTGTATCGGGATTTGCACTGCGTTTTGCTGTTCCTTTAATTGGTTGCGATATTAATCGATTGCCGCGTTTGCACATAAACCTTTCTGGCGTAGCCGATAAAATATACTGGTTGTACACTTTAAAGTAACCGGCAAATGGGGTTGGCGAAAGCTGGTTCAGCGCTTCAAAAGTTCCAATAGGATTGATCTGCGCATTTTCTGCAAAAAACTCCTGGCAAAAATTAACCTCATAAATATCGCCACGAATGATGTGGCTTTTTAAGCTTTCAATTTTGCTGATATATTGCGCTTTTGAAATTTTTTGATGGATGTTTAATATAACAGGAGAATTTTCTGTTTGGAGCTGAAAAATACTGATTTCATCTAAAATGGTCCGATCACCAATTAGTATTTCAGTTTTACCATTTTTAAAAGCAATCAGGTATTCTGGAATAAAGAAATATAAATCCGGGAAGTTTAATTGATCAGCATGATTAGATTGCAGATTTTCCGTTTCGTTTTTAAGATCGTAACTGAAAAAACCGAAAAGCCATTGCTTATTGATCGATTGAAATGTTTTTAATTGATCAAAAGCAGTGCCTGAGGTGCATTTTAGTTCGCTTTGCACTCCTGCTGCAATAACAAAATCATAGGCCGAGTAAGCGTCTTTATATTGATTGGAATCAAGAAAGCAGCAAACATCGAACTGGTTAGCCCAGTGTAGTGCTTTTTGTTTAAAATCTGATATGTTTTGTAGGGTTTCCAAGCTGCGGCAAAGGTAAAAATAGCGCTGGTAATTGTAAGCAATTAATTTTTATCTTTTTGAAAAGCTATAATCTTCGTTGCAACGAGGATTGATGAGGACAGTGATTATATTGCTAATATATTCGAAAATTTCTTATAATTGATTCTGCATTGGTTTGGTCTAGACAATTTCCAAACTGCTTTTTATCAATTTTTAATCGAATTTAATAATTGATCGTGGGTTATGCAATTGCCATTTTTAAATTCCTTTTCTGCGGCTAACAGCTCGTTATTGTATTGCTCTGTGCTTAGGTTCAAATTTTCTTTTTTGCCTTTCATAAAGACCTTAAGCATTTTAACAACAGAATTTTTTTCAACATTGTCTAGCTGAGTAAAATAATTGAGCATTTCGTTTTCTAAGGTAGTTGCCATAATAAAATGTTTCTAATCAAAAATAATCAAATGATAAGCAAATAATTGAGTTAGCTTACTGTAAAACAAAAAAGCAATCCGTTTTGGATTGCTTTTTAATGTATTTCTGTCATTTCGAAGGAAGTACCTGCCCGTTCAGGCAGGGAGAAATCTATCGGTTTGGCGATATTAATTAATGTAATTCTAAAGTTTGTGCCCTGTCTGGTCCTACCGAAAGGAATTTGATTGGCACTTGCAATTCTTTTTCTAAGAAGGCAATGTACTCAGTTAATTTAGCCGGAATTTCATCAACAGAAGTAATTTTAGTTACGTCAGTTGCCCAGCCGTCAATTGCTTTTAATACTGGTTTTGGTTCGATAGAAATGATATCATAAGGCATATAATCAATCGTTTCGCCATTGTATTCGTAGTGTGTACATGCATAAATGGTATCGAAAGTATCTAAAACATCAGCTTTCATCATAATTAATTCGGTAACACCGTTTAACATGATGGCATATTTTAATGCAGGTAGATCGATCCAGCCACAACGACGGGCACGGCCTGTGGTTGCGCCAAACTCATGACCTAAGGCACGTAAATTCTCTCCAACTTCGTTGTCTAACTCAGTTGGGAAAGGACCACCACCAACACGGGTGCAGTAAGCTTTGAAGATACCGTAAACAGCACCAACTTTATTTGGGGCAATACCCAAACCGGTACATGCACCTGCAGTTGTGGTGTTGCTTGATGTTACGAAAGGATACGATCCGAAATCAACATCCAGTAAAGTTCCTTGTGCACCTTCTGCTAAAACAGCTTTACCTTCTTTCAGGTAACCGTTTACAAAATGCTCACTATCTACATGAGGGATGGTTTTCAAGAACTCAATTGCTTCGAAGAAAGCAGCTTCTTTCTCAGCCAGTTCATATTCAAAACCTTCGTAGTGAGAAAGAATCTCAGTGTGTTTTTCTACCAGTTTAGTATAACGCTCTTTAAAATCAGGTAGGGTAGTATCGCCAACACGTAAACCATTACGGCCGGTTTTATCCATGTAAGTTGGACCAATACCTTTTAAGGTAGAACCAATTTTGTTTTTACCCATGCGTGCCTCGTTGGCCGCATCTAATAACTGATGACTAGGTAAAATTAAGTGTGCTTTACGGGCAATTACCAGTTTACCATCGGCAACCGGATCATGACCAGCTTTTTTTAAATTATCTAATTCTCTTTTTAAGATAATAGGGTCTATTACTACACCATTTCCGATAAGGTTCATGGTTTTTTCGTTAAAAATTCCTGATGGGATGGTATTTAAAACGAATTTTTTGCCATCAAACTCTAAAGTATGTCCGGCATTTGGGCCGCCCTGGAAACGGGCAATAAGATCATATTTTGGACTTAGTACATCAACGATTTTTCCCTTTCCTTCATCGCCCCATTGCAGGCCGAGAAGTACATCTACTTGCGTCATTATTTAATAAATTAAGCTGGTTTTATTTGTATTATAATTTAATTTGTTTCCAGATTTGCTGTTGTAGCGGCACTCTCGTTTACTTTGTTGGCCATACTGCAATCAGAGCAGAAACCATAAAGGTTTAACGAGTGGTGTTTAACATCAAATTTTAAGAGATCACCAACCATGGTTTGGATTTGGTGTATCCGGGGGTCGCAGAATTCTACTACTTTACCGCATTCGATACAGATTACGTGATCGTGCTGGCGGTAACCATAAGATTTTTCGAATTGCGCCATGTTTTTACCAAACTGGTGCTTGGTAACTAAATCACACGAAACCAATAACTCCAGCGTGTTATAAACCGTTGCACGGCTAACGCGGTACTTCTGGTTTTTCATGTGGATGTACAGGGTTTCTACATCAAAGTGGTCGTTTCTTGAATATATTTCTTCCAATATAGCGAAACGCTCTGGTGTTTTACGTAGATTTTTGTTCTCTAAATAAGCCTCAAAAATCTTGCGAACGAGCTCATTTGTTTTTTGTTCAGACATAGTTTTTAAACTCCATTCAAAGGTAGTCAATTAGTTTGATTGTTCGAGGGTTAGATTGTTGAAATGTTGTAATAAGTCCGGAGGTCGTCAAGACTTAGGTCCGAAGTTCAATCTGAAAATAGCATGTAGCTTACCATCTAGACTTCGGACTCCTGACTTCCGGACTAATTATGCATCAAACCTGGTAACCCCGGTAACTCCTCTAACTTTTAATAAATTTTTAATCAGGTTTTCTAAGTGTTCTGTATCGTTTACAAAAATCATAATCGAACCGTCAAATATCCCCTCATTAGTGTCGACAGTAATCGACCGCATGTTCACCTTAAAATCAGTAGAAATAACCCTCGTAATGTTGTTAATTAAACCAACATCATCAATACCTACAATGCGTAAGCCAGTCAAGAAGGTAAGTTCCTGTTGTTTATTCCATTTAGCCTTAACTACTCTATAGCCATAATTCGACATCAGCTGTGCTGCATTCGGACAATTGGTACGGTGAATTTTTATCCCTTCACTTACGGTAACAAAACCAAAAACGTCATCGCCCGGAATCGGGTTACAACAGGCGGCCAGGGTATAATCTATTTTTTGCTGGTCTTCTCCAATTAATAAAATATCGTTTTCAGAGCCTTTAATTTTGGTTTTAACCATATCAACCGTTAGGTTTTCTGGTCGTTCAGGTGCCCTGCTTTCTACTTCTTTTTCGCTTGATAGATATTCCTTGATGTCTTTAAGCTCTATTTTGCCTAGGGCAACATTAACAAAAAGCTCCTGTGTTGAAGACAGTTTAAAGAAATAACTCAGTTTTTGAAGGTTATCGGTATTGTAGGTGATTTTTAGCGATTTCAGCTTTCTTTCTAAAATCTCCTTGCCATTTTCGGCAATTTTTCGCTTTTCTTCTTTTAATGATGACTTGATTTTCGACTTGGCCTTTGCCGTAACCACTACATTGAGCCAGTCTTCTTTTGGTGTTTGCTTGCTGGAAGTAATGATTTCTACCTGATCGCCATTTTGCAACTTGTAAGAAATGGGTACAAGTTTGTGGTTAACCTTGGCACCAATACAGGTTGCACCTACGTCGGTATGGATTTCGAAAGCGAAATCTAAAGCGGTAGCGCCCAACGGCAACTGAATTAAAGCTCCTTTTGGTGTGAAAATGAAAATCTCATCCGAAAAAAGGTTCATTTTGAAATCGTCGAGAAAATCCAAAGCATTGGCTTCCGGATTATTCAGCATTTCGCGTACTTTCTGGATCCATTGATCAAGTCCGTTATCATTGCTCGATTCTTTGTATTTCCAGTGTGCAGCGAAACCTTTTTCGGCAATTTCGTTCATTCTTTGCGTACGGATTTGTACTTCTACCCATTGGCCACGCGGCCCCATTACTGTAGTATGCAAGCTTTCGTAACCATTTCCTTTAGGCGATGAAACCCAGTCGCGTAAACGGTCGGGGTTAGGGCGGTATAAATCTGTAACTATTGAATAAGCTTTCCAGCAATCAGCCTTTTCATTTTCAGGTGCCGAATCCAGGATAATTCGGATAGCAAAAAGATCGTACACCTCTTCGAAAGGGATATTTTTCTTTTTCATCTTGTTCCAGATGGAATGGATTGATTTTGGCCTGCCATATACATCAGCAACCAGTCCTTGTTCGTGCACAATTTCATCAATAGGCTCAACGAACTTTTTGATAAACAGCGCCCGTTCGGTTTTTTTCTCGTTCAGTTTCTTGGCAATAAATTTATAGGTGTCAGGATCAAGATATTTCATAGAAAGATCTTCTAATTCTGATTTTATCGCATATAAACCCAAACGGTGGGCGAGGGGGGCATATAAATAAATGGTTTCGGATGCGATTTTAAGCTGCTTGTGGCGCGGCATAAAATCCATGGTACGCATGTTATGCAACCTATCCGCAAGTTTGATCAGGATTACCCTTACGTCGTCGGCCAGGGTAAGCAGCATTTTACGGAAATTTTCGGCCTGTAAAGAGCTGTTGGTATCAAAAACACCTGAAATTTTGGTTAAACCATCTATAATTTTGGCGGTTTTTTTGCCAAATTCGCGTTCAATATCTTCTAAAGTGATATCGGTATCTTCTACCACATCGTGCAACAAAGCGCACACTATAGAGGTAGTGCCCAAGCCGATTTCTTCGGCGGCAATTTGTGCCACAGCAATAGGATGATAAATGTAAGGTTCGCCCGATTTACGGCGCATATCTTTATGGCTTTCGAGTGCCATATCAAAAGCTTTGCGGATTTCCTTTTTATCGCCCTTCTGTAAAGTAGATTTACTGGCGCGTAATAATGCCCTGTATCTTTTAAGGATCTCTTGCTTTTCTGCCTCTAAATCAATCACTAACTCTGTTTTCATTTGTATTTTTTGCGTAAAAATTGCGTCTTATTTATGAATAAAACTTATATTAGTTCTGTGAAACAACTAATATATGAAATAACACCTAACTTTGTAAAAGTATAAATTTATGAAAATTAAAGGGCTCTTTTTTCTTTGTATTGTAATGATTTATGGTGTTTCACTGCAGGCGCAGGAACCGGTGGCTCCAGTATTTCCTAAATTAGGTAGAAACGATACAATTAGAGTAGCCTCTACTAACGATAGTGGCGTAATGATTCCGTGGATGCAGCTGGAAGATGTTTCTATTTATGCGGCCAGAATATGGAAGTCGCCTGCTGAGCAGGCTGCTTACAACCGTTTAAGATACAATGTGTTAAAAGTAATGCCTTACGCTTTATTTGCCAAACGCAGATACGAGCAACTGGAACAGGACCTGGCCCGTACACCGGAAAAAAAGGAACAAAAACAACTGGTTAAACAATGTGATAAAGAAATTAAAGACATGTTTAACCGAGAAATAAAGGAACTAACAATTACTCAGGGACAGATTTTAACGAAACTGATTGACCGTGAAGTTGGGCGTACCACCTACGATATTGTGAAACAAACCAAAGGAGGTTTTGCTGCGTTTTCATATCAGATTGTTGCCCGCGTAGTTGGCCATAATTTAAAAAGCACTTACGACCCGACAGAGGATAGGGATATAGAATCTATTATCCGCACATCGGGTTTTTATCAATAAAAAATAATGCAGGAAAGCATTCCGAATATTTATCCGTTTAAGGTTAAGAAAATCAATGGCGACGATCAGCTGCTATCTGCCTACAGGAATAAAGTAGTACTTATCGTAAATACAGCATCAGCCTGCGGATTTACGCCGCAATTAAAAGAATTACAACAGCTTAAAGACGAAATTAACCATCCCGATTTCGAAGTATTAGGCTTCCCCAGCAACGATTTTGGTAAACAGGAGCCTCTTGTTGGTACTGACATCGCTTCCTTTTGCGAGATTAACCATGGCGTTAAATTCCCGGTTTTTGATAAAATTATGATACGTGGACAGCTTATGCACCCACTTTATCAGTTTTTGAGCGATAAAAAACAAAATCGTAAATTAAGTTCGAAACCCCGCTGGAACTTTCACAAATACCTGGTAAACAGAAATGGTGAACTAGTTGATTTTTATCTGCCTTTTACCAAACCTTTAAGTACAAAAATCAAAAAGAAAATTCAGCAGTTGCTGAATGAAAATGCCCGATAAAACCTATGAAATTAGATATTTTAGTTATAGCCGTTCATCCTGACGATGCTGAGCTTTGCTGTTCAGGAACAATTTTAAAACATATTGCATTGGGTAAAAAGGTTGGCATTGTTGACCTTACCCGTGGCGAATTGGGTACACGCGGTACCGCCGAAACCCGGGATGAAGAAGCTGCGCAGTCGGCCAAAGTACTGGGGCTGCATGTACGCGAGAACCTTGGTATGCGAGATGGCTTTTTCCAGAACGATGAGTTTCATCGTTTAGAGATAGTTAAAGTTATCCGTAAATATCAGCCAGAAATTATTTTAAGTAATGCCTTAGAAGATCGTCATCCGGATCATGGCCGCGCAGGAGATTTGGTTTTTGATTCGGTATTTTTATCGGGTTTACCAAAAGTGGAGACAGTTTTAAATGGTGTTAAACAAGAAGCACACCGCCCGAGGTTACTTTTGCAATATATTCAGGACCGTTATTTAAGACCTGATATTATTGTTGATATTTCTGATCACATGGATGCCAAAATTAAATCGATCCAAGCATTTAAAACACAGTTTTATAACCCTGATGTTGATGGATTGCAAACTTATATTTCATCGCCTGAGTTTTTTGAGAGTGTGATCGCTCGTGCAAGAGAGTTTGGCAAGAGCATTGGCACAACTTTCGGCGAGGGCTTTACCTCGAGGAAATTATTAGGTGTTGATAACCTGTTTGATTTGCGGTAGTAAAGCAGATTTTAACCATATAAGAAACATAAGGTAACATAAGTTTATATGTTCTTTTATGACTTATGTGGTTAAGTTGTTATAATACTACAATATATCGGTGAGCCTCATTGGGCTTCTACATCTGAACAAAACCGCCATTTATTTGTTACGCTAAAAACAAATCATAATGGCGAACATATTCTCTTCTCTCAAAAACGCATATAAGCTCTTTAAGCATGTAGATTTCGATAAGTTAGATGCCTTGTCGAAAAAAGTTGATCTGCCTAAAATGGTGGAAACGATCTCAAATCTGGATGATAAACAGATTCAGGGGATGATGAAGATGATGGGTGGATCGCATATAAAGAAAGAACTGCCACCTATTGAAGGCGATTTTTATCACCTGGGCGATGAAGCTTTAAAAGATGAAGACCGCGAGCTGCAATTAAAAGTACGTGCTTTTTTAGAAAAGGAAGTTAAGCCTATTGTAAACCAATATTGGAACAAAGCAGAATTTCCGTTCGAAATTATACCCAAACTTGCCGAGCTAAACATTTGCGGGTTAACTTACAAAGGTTATGGCTGTCCTGGTAAATCGAACGTGATGGAAGGGATCTTAGCGATGGAAATGGCCAGAATTGATACCTCTATTTCGACCTTTTTTGGTGTGCAAAGTGGTTTGGCCATGGGTTCGATTTATTTATGTGGATCGGAGGAACAAAAACAACAATGGCTGCCCCTCATGCAGCAGTTTAAAATTATCGGAGCATTCGGCTTAACCGAGCCCGAAGTAGGTTCGGCCGCAGCAGGTGGCTTAACTACAGCTTGTAAAAAAATAGGTGACAAATGGGTTTTAAACGGTCAGAAGAAATGGATTGGTAACGCAACCTTTGCCGATATATTGGTGATTTGGGCACGCGATGAGGAAAGTAGTGAGGTAAAAGGCTTTATTGTTAAAAAAGACAATCCGGGTTTTGCAGTAGAAAAAATGCAGAATAAAATGGCACTCCGGATTGTTCAGAATGGTTTAATTACCTTAACCAATTGCGAAGTAGAAGAGGCCGATCGTTTGCAAAATGCCAACTCGTTTAAAGATACTGCAAAGGTTTTACAGATGACACGAGCAGGTGTGGCCTGGCAAGCTGTAGGTTGTGCCCGTGGTGCATACGAGAATGCCCTCGATTATACCCGAACCCGGAAACAGTTTGGTAAACCGATTGCCTCTTTTCAATTGATCCAAAACCATTTAGTAGAAATGCTATCGAATTTAACAGCGATGCAAACGTTATGTTTTCGTTTATCTCAGCTACAGGATCAGAGTTTGCTGAAAGATGAACATGCTTCGCTGGCCAAGGTTTTTTGCTCGCTGCGCACGCGTGATGTGGTAAGCAGGGCACGTGAGGTAATGGGTGGCAATGGCATTTTATTGGAATACAATGTGGCCCGTTTCGTTGCCGATGCCGAAGCCATTTATTCTTACGAGGGCACGAAGGAAATCAATACATTGATAGTTGGACGGGCAATAACGGGCTTTTCGGCTTTTGTGTGATGGTTGTTAGTTCCTGGATCTAATGGTTTGTTTTTTCACAAACCACCTACTATAAACCAAGATTCGATTCTGTCAATTGAAATATCATGGTCGGTCTGTGAAGACACAAACCGGTAGGATTAAGGCCAAAGGCGAGTCAAAGACTCTTTTCCATTCAATAATCCGTAGAGCCTTTCAGAACTCTACGGACAGACCAATGGCGGCTAAAAAGGATGTTTGTTAAAAGCTACCTGGCTCATGGCACTTTTTTCGTACAAAGCAATACAGGCTTTATTAAAAACCGGATCGAAATTAACTTCACCCGGCTGTAAACTTTGCGGAACGCTTGCTTTTTGCATAAAGAAATATACTTTGGTATTGCCATACTTAGTATGTGGCATTAAATTACCATAATCTTCCAGCTCTTTCCAAACCGAGTCTTTAACCGTTACCACATAAATACGCTGTACAGGTCCGGTATTGTTATCGTTTCTGTATTTGGCAATTTCTTTAAAACCAGCTTTCATTCCCTCAATTCCCGGTTGGTTAAAAGTATCTTTAACCATAAAGAAAATAAGGATTAAAACAATTGCTGCAATGCTATAGATAAGAAATTTTCTACTCATGCCTACAATAAAGGCAATATTTTTTCCATAATGGTCAAGCCTTCGTCAATATGTTTTTGCTCAATGCAAAGTGCCGGGCGGAAGCGAATTGTTTTTTCGCCACATCCCAAAAACATCACATTGTTTTCCAGTCCTTTGCTTATAAAAGTATTACGAATCTCTTTGTTTGGGAAATCGAAAGAGCAAAGCAATCCTCTTCCGCGTACATTTGCCATCTGATCAAACCTTTGCGATAAGCTTTCCAATTGATCTCTTAAATAAGCACCCACTTTGGTTGCATTTTCGCAAAGCTGATCTTCTTCTACAATCTGCAGGATTTGAGTTGAGCGTACCATATCAACCAGGTTGCCACCCCAGGTAGAGTTGATACGACTTGGTACTTTAAATACATTGGTTTCTATTTCATCTATTTTTTTTCCTGCTAAAATACCGCATACCTGCATTTTTTTGCCGAATGCGAGAATGTCAGGACGTGCTTTTTCGCTAAAGTGCTGGTGACACCAGAATTTACCCGTTAAGCCAACACCCGTTTGTACTTCATCATAAATTAAACAAGCTTCATTTTCGTCGGCAAGGGCTTTTAACTGGATTAAGAATTCCTCACGTAAATGGTTGTCGCCACCCTCCGATTGGATAGGCTCTACAATAATGGCACAGATATCGTCTTTATGATTGGCAAAAGCCTTTTTAATCTGAGCGATGGATGTTTCTTCGGTTTCAACGGCATGGGTTAGGTTGTTGCCCGATAGCGGGAATTTAACCTCGGGAACCGAGACCCTTGGCCAGTCGAATTTGGCAAACCATTTGGTTTTATCGGGCAGGGTATTGGTTAAACTCAGGGTATAACCCGTGCGACCGTGGAAAGCCCTTTCGAAATGCAATACTTTAAAGCCCTTTTCGCTGGTGTAACCTTTGGCAAAGTTTTTTTGCACTTTCCAGTCCATTGCCACTTTTAAAGCATTTTCTACTGCCAGACCGCCGCCTGCTATAAAAAAAGCGTGGTGCAGGTAATCGGGGATACCCACTTGGGAAAAAGTTTCTACAAATTGAGCGTATTGCTGTGTGTAAACATCAGAGTTAGATGGGTTGGCCAAAGCAGCCTGGAAAAGACTTTTCTTAAAAGCCTCATCATTGATCATTTTGGGGTGATTGTATCCTAAAGGAACAGATGCAAAACAGGTGAAAAAATCGAGCAGGGTTCTATTGTGTTTCGAATCGTAAATATAGGCGCCCTGACTCTTTTCCATATCGTAAGTCAGATCGAAACCATCAGCTAAAATGTGCTTACTTAAAGATTCACTAACGCGGTTTGCAGGTACTGTTAATTGATACATAAACTTGGATTTGGTATAATCCAAATTTAGTTAAATGTGCCTGAAATCAAAATTTAAGCACTTTTTATGCCTGTAAAGCAAAAAACAGGTTTAAACAGTTTAAAGTATGTTTATAGACAAATTTGAGTTTTGGACTTCACAGATGTGGAAAACTTTTTTGCTGAAACCTCATCAAGGGTTTCTAGCTCGTCCAATGTTTCATGGACTAATAGGTTCTCTGTTGCCTTGTCAAAAATTGCAGCCCGGGCTCTTATTTCTGATGATAAATTTGATCTTCGTTTTCATTGCAATTGATTTATACAAATTTGCTGAATTTGTTTAAATAGATTTAACAACATTGAGGTGTTGTGAACGATTTTTTCCTTTCAAGAAGTAAGAGAAGATTTAGATGAATTATTTTGTTTTGGCTGTAAATGCCACAATATATTCCGTTATTTTTTCTCCTTTAGAGTCTAATAAATTGAAAAAGACTATTTGTTTTTCGATTTATGTAGATCTTTCATAAAAATTTTTCGCACTATTTGAATGGTGTGAAATTTTGTTTCTCAGTTTTGAATTATTTTTATTGAAAATTAAAGAGAGTTTCAGATTTCTATAAATAAGTAGAAAGAACATTCTATAAGAACTTGATGTATTCATAAAGATTTATTTGGGTGGTTCGAGCCCCATCAGCGACCCATTCGTACGGTATTCCTAAGGGAATACCGTACTTTTTCAAATAATTCTTTGTAAGCAACAAACTCTAAGGTTTAGAACAGATAAAATTTTCCTTCTCTTAGTTCATCAAATGGCTGAACATAATTAAACTTTTTTACGGTTAAGATTGGATAAACCAAAGCCAATTGACCCCTTCTTACCAATATATTTTCCTCAAACGCATTGTTTATTAATGAAATTACAGATAATTAGAGATTGGTGAGGAGGGGCAAATAAGTTGGCTTGTCCAACCAAAAGTAGGAAAGAACCAAACCGGATTAAAACTTTCAGGCATAACGAAGCCATAGGAAACCCATGGAACTCGGGTAGTGCGGGTAGTAAATACAAAGAAGATTTTAGCTACGATGGAAATGGAAACATAGATACTTTAAAGCGCGCTAATCAGAATGGTATTGCCATGGATTTCTTAAGGTATCAGTACGAGCGTGATTTAAAAACCAGCCGTTTACTATCAAACCGTTTAAAGCAGGTTGCTGATGACGTAGGTGGAAGTGCCGGTGATTTTGATCTCGCAGCCGGACAGTCGGACAATAATTACCGCTATGACCTGATAGGTAATATGATAGGTGATAAACAAAGTGATATTAACAATATCGATTGGTCTGTTTATGGCAAAATCAGGCAGATTGTTAAGAACAATAACGACAGCATTACGTATAGCTACGACCCATCGGGCAACCGGGTAAGTAAAACCCCAATACCTTAAATACCTATTACGTACGCGATGCCCAGGGTAACAATTTAGCAGTGTACGATAACCAGGGCGGAACCATGCACTGGCAGGAACAAAGTTTGTACGGCGGCAGCCGTTTGGGAATGTGGCGCCCGAACCTTAACTTAGCTGATGGTAATGCCAGTGCCGATTGGGGTACTTACGGCAAAAAGTTCTTTGAGTTAAACAACCACCTGGGCAATGTAATGGCCGTAATTAACGATAAGCAGGTTCCTGCTAATGGTAGTTACGATCCTGAGGTGATTAACAGTACCGATTATTATGCCTTTGGCGGGCAAATGCCAGGCCGGAGCTCTACCTTAGCTAATACGCCTTACCGTTACGGATTTAACGGTAAAGAAAACGACAGCGAAACGGGTACACAGGATTACGGGATGCGGATCTATGACCCGAGGATAGGGAAGTTTCTGAGTGTGGATCCGATAACGGCAGAATATCCTGAATTGACGCCTTATCAGTTTGCAAGTAATACGCCGATTTGGGCTATAGATATTGATGGTTTAGAGGGGGGGATAGCGTCTCCCATGGGTGGACAAAATGTAATTACACCCGATCAAGCACGGAAAATCATTAGTTATTTTAATGAACCTGCCCCTTTTTGGATGAAGAACACACTTGCAATGCAAGAAAATGCTATTCAACCCAAAGAAGTTTACTCGGCAACAGATTACCAAGGAGTGACTAGACTTGAGGCAGCGGCCGCCTCAATGTTAACAGCATATATGTATAGAGGTGGGTCGACTTATGCCCCAACTTTTAATAGAATCAATACAAGAGTTCCTCAGCAACCACATGTTGAGATTGAGGAGGAGGCTGGTGTAGCAGCTTTAAAAGTTACAACATATAAAGAAGCAACAAAAAAGAATTTAAAATCAGGAAATTCTGCAGATCATATACCATCTTTCGCTTCATTGAAAGTTGCAGAAGAAGAACGATTAGGTCGCCCACTTACCGTAAAAGAAGAAAAAGAGTTAAAAAATAGTTCATTAACACTAACAGTGAGTACATCATTACATCAAAAGTCTTCGGAGACATATGGAGGAAGGAACAATAAAGTAATGCAGAAAAATGATGCTAAAAATCCTGTAGATGCAATTAAAAGTAATGTAAATAAATATGTTCCTCAATTGTTAAAAGAGGGTCACACGCAAAGTGAAATAGATAATGTGATAAAGAAATTATCTATTCCATTTCAGCAAAAGAAAAATTAAGATGGAGATTTTGAATTGGATAAATAAAAATATAGAGGAGATAAAAAAGGAAGCTCTGTATAAGCAATACTTTAAAGATATTGATGTCGAAACAGGAATTGGTACGTTTATGCAACTTAATAAAGATTTAGGGATAGATATTATTATGACCGAAAATCATGATGTAAAAGCTGTACATTTTTATTCTGGAACAGAAAAAGATATCAGTCAATATAAAGGAGAGTTACCACATAAT
This sequence comes from Pedobacter sp. KBW01, assembly GCF_003852395.1. Lineage (NCBI taxonomy): Bacteria > Pseudomonadati > Bacteroidota > Sphingobacteriia > Sphingobacteriales > Sphingobacteriaceae > Pedobacter > Pedobacter sp. KBW01. Next base: position 843 of record NZ_QAJQ01000030.1, on the reverse strand, counting down.
TTATCATTTAATTATTCACAAAAAGAAACTAGAGAACTTTTGGGAATTCCAGATAAGATGGGGGGAGGAGATTTTAGTTTTTTGTATGGGAAAACACCTGAGTGGGATAAGTATTTTTATGATGGAATTACTTTACATATTCAGTTTTCTGCTGAAAAGGATACAATTACATTGGTTACTGTTTTTTGATTTCCCTCACTCGCTCAAGTCTTAGCGGGTAGGATAATGGTGCTGCCTGACTTGTACTTTGTAGGATCGGAATTGGTTTTAATGAAGTACATTCAGTCCATTGCGCAGGCTATAGGTGCTAAGACTTGTACCAGAGCCCTCACTAGCGCAAGTCTTAGCGGGCAGGATAGTGTTTCAGGGCTGACTTGTGCTTTTAAATAATAGGCCAACTAAACAAATTGATTATCTGTTCTAATCCATTTATATTTAGTTATGAGTACTAAATATAGGTTTCATGATCCAGGCGGATTATATTTTGTTTCATTTGCTGTGGCAGGTTGGATTGATGTGGGCATGGCAGCAGGTCGAAGCTTTTTTAGAAGAATACTCGGTCTTATACGCCTATAACTTTACAGTTTTCTGGAAAAACTTAAAGTAAAATGAAAGCCTCAGGGCCTAGTTTGGAGCTGAAGGCAGGTCTTGGCTTTAATTCTCATTTTAAAAGCGTTCTGATGGCTTTTGAACGGGGTTTTGGATATGTAATTTGTCAGACCTCAATCTGTGGGCAGGCTGAATAGCGTAACTATCACTGAAAATAAGTAGAAAGGAAGGCTTTAGCCTGGAAAGAAATTTGAAATCGTTCTTAGTGTTTTGTTTGTCTTGTCCTGAAATAGC